>JABUEZ010000027.1 GCA_013314795.1 Candidatus Profundicultor aquiphilus
AAGGACATAAAGGTACAAATCGGGAATAGGCAAAAAAAGCGCTAATCTTGTCCCCAGAATGATGTCATATTGATTTTCTTCAACCAACCGATATGTAGCCATCCTTCGTGTGGCACTCAAACGACCATCATATTTGATGATTTGTTTTCCTGGAAATTCTCCGCGCAGGAATATTTCAAAAGTATCCAGGCTCTGGAAGTCAGGAAAAACAAGGAGAACCTTCTTATTCTCGGCACTTGCATTCTCGACCATAACTTTTAGCCATTTCATCCGGTCCTCTTTCAGGGCAATGCGCCAGAAACGAAAAATCTGCTCTCTGAACACCACATCCTGAGGTTGCCACCACTCCTCTTCAGTTCGGAAAACACCATCCCGCAATAACTTATGTAAGCTGGACGCGGTTAATCCGAAAGCTTCACGGAAGAGGAAAAGATTCATACCTCGAGAAGGAAAGTCACTCCATCCCGGGACCTCCCGGACAAGAAAAATCCGTCTTTCAAGAAGTGACCACAGGGAACGCAGAGGAGGAGGAAAAAATAGACTGGCTACCTCCCCCAGAGGGGAAAAGTAAATCTGGGCAAGCCTTTCAATCAGCGCCATTTGCGTTTTCGTCCATGGAAAAACGGGAACAATCCGGATAATGGGTTTGAGTTCATGCTCGTCTTTTTCTTCGAAAGACCGTACCAGACCAATCAGACGGCGCTTATGAAACTCAACTTCCACCAGACTCCCCACCTTCACCTTCTCATCCCAGGGAGGAAGCACCAAGTAGGAAAATTCCCTAAAAAGAGGAAGAGGCAAAGACAGAGATACGACTTTCATGTTCACAAAAGAGAGACAAGGTGGGTCACAATCGCTTCGGCAAGTTCTCTTTTGTCCAGAAGGGGCAATTCGACTTCTTCACCTTCCCGTTTCACGATCCAGGCCTTATTCGTTGGCACTTCAAAACCACTCTTTCCCTTTTCGATCAGATTGGCCACCATCATATCCAGGTTCTTTTTCTTGAGTTTTCTTTTTGCCTCGGAAAGAGGGTCTTCGGTTTCTGCACAGAATCCAACCACAGTTTGATTCTTTTTCTGTTGTGCAAGACCTTCGAGAAGGTCTGGAGCAGGTACAAAAGAAATGGTTAAGCCCTTTGTTCTCTCTTTTTTGATCTTAGCAAGACTTAAGGAAGAAGGGCAAAAATCTGAAACCGCCGCATTCATAAAAAGGATATCGCAAAGAGGGAAACCCCGCTCCAACGCTTCTTTCATTTCTGCAACCGTTTCCACCCGTTCCACCACCACCGAAGAGGGCATGCGAACCGAAGAAACACCCATAATCATCCTGACTTCCGCGCCCCAGGCTTTGGCAACTGCCGCCAGGGCACACCCCATGAAACCACTGCTGGGATTGGAAACGAAACGCACTGGATCTATCCACTCACGTGTTGCTCCGGCCGTAACGAGAACTTTCTTCCCTTCGAGCTTCCGGGGCATATGGAGGCAATAAAAGATTTCTTCCGCCAAATCTTCAAGCTCAGGTAGCCTTCCCTCCCCTTCTTCTCCACAGGCCAGGATCCCAGAAACCGGAGCAATAATCTGGATTCCTCGCCTACGGAGTCGATCCACATTCTCCTGCACTAGAGGATTCTTCCACATACTAACATTCATAGCGGGAGCCACAACCACTTTCTGCGGTTCAACCAGCACGAGAGTGCTGAGAAGGTCATCCGCAATCCCCGCAGCAATTTTCCCAATGATATTGGCCGTCGCGGGGAGGATGAGTATTACATCGCTTTCTCGAGCCAGGGCGATATGAACAATGCTACCCCCTTGAGCAAAGAGATCACTATAAACCCTATTCCCGGTAATGGCTTCAAAGGTACTCTCTCCAACCAACCGCCGAGCATGTTCAGTCATGCATACCGTAACTCGAGCCCCGGCTTTGGTTAAATAACTGGCCAAAGCGGCTGCTTTAAATGCAGCAATGCTCCCCGTTACTCCCAGAACAATCTTTTTCCCTTTGAAGAAGGCAGGAGGATGGTAAACAGTCATTCTTCCACAAATTCGAAAGAGAACCTGTCTGCCATAAGTTCCGCCAGAGCCACAAATAATGGTTTATGAGGTTCCCTGAGCTCAATAAGCGGTGTAGCTCCCTCGTTAAGCTGCCTTGCCCTTTTGGCAACCACCAGAGCAGCGACGTACGAATTGCCCACCTTGCGAACCAAATCGTCAATAGAGAACATACGCTTTCACCCTTTTTCCCTTATTCTCTTATCCGGCATCGCTCAGCAACGATAATAGCCCGGAATTGATCCACCGCTTTTTCTAAAACATCATTAACAACCAAGTAATTGTAATCCCGGATGGATTGCATTTCAAGATGGGCGTTAGTCATTCGCAGCAAAATGTCGTCTTCAAGGTCGGAGTGTCTTCCCCTTAATCGCTCTTCCAAAATGCGTAGCGACGGTGGAGCGATGAAAACGAAAATCCCCTGTGGAAAAACCGCTTTAACCTGTTTCGCTCCCTGAACATCGATCTCCAAAATCACATCAAACCCTTCCTGCCACCAGGCCTCGAGAGGACGACGAGGAGTACCGTAATAATTTCCGTGTACCTTCGCCCATTCTACAAACTCTCCTTGGTCTCTCATCGCTTCAAAGGTAGCGAGATCCACAAAGTAGTAGTCAACTCCCTCCACCTCATTGGCCCTCGGCGAACGCGTCGTGCAGGAAACGGAATATCGTAACCCCTGGCAGATTTTCATGACTTCCTTTCTTATGGTGCTTTTCCCTACTCCCGAAGGTCCAGAAAGTACAAAAAGAAGTCCTGACATCCTACTCCACGTTGTGTGCCTGCTCCCACATTTTTTCTAAAGTCGTTTTCATGTCTAACACCAACGATGAGAGCAACACTCCACTCGATTTGGAACCAATCGTGTTAATTTCCCGGTGCATCTCCTGAAGGATAAATTCCAGCTCCCTACCTACGAGGTCCTTTGAAACCAGCACCTTCCTCGCCCGGCTTATATGTGCCTTTAATCTCACCACTTCTTCGTTAATATCGCTCCGGTCTACATAAAAAATGAGTTCCTGTGCCAGCACCAGCTCGTCAATCTTGGTCTGTGGCATCGCTTCTCTAATTTTCTGGGAAAGTTTCTCCCGATAATATTCCCGAATCTTCCCGGCTTCTCTTTCGATCTCCTGAACCAAGCGTTCCAGCTCTTCAAGCTGAGTCCAAAGATCTTCCCGGAGTTTTTCTCCTTCTATTTCCCGGTAGGCAAGAAAATTTGCCATAGCCGCCTCAAAAATGGGGAAAAAAGAATCCCACTCTTTTCCCCACACACTTTCTCCCTTTTTGAGATGAATAAACTCACCAATCTGAAGCAACAATTCCAAGCGAGGCTCAAAAGACAAAGACAGTGCTGTGCCAAGTTTTTTCAAGGCTTCCAGATATGCTTGAGCCAGCGCAGTATTTACTTCAATGGCAAAGGCTTCTTCCCGGGGCTCAAAGTCAACCCTGAGTTCCAGCTTTCCTCGAGAAGCAACTTTTCGCAGAGCGGCGTTAATCTTCTCTTCCCACCCCAGAAGCTCCCGAGGCAAGCGCAGATTGATTTCCAGAAAGCGGTGATTGACACTTTTCAGGTACACCTGATAGAAGCCAAGTTCGCCCATTCCTTCAGCATATCCAAATCCGGTCATGCTCTTCATCGGCTTTTCTCCCTTTACAAGTGGTGCGTTTGCCACTATATTATTGAATATCACCTTTTCTGTCAATCGAGGAAAAAATGAAGGTTCTCGAAGGCATTGCACTCCGATTTCTCAAGCAGGAACTTGAACCCCAGATTAAGGAAAGTCGAATTCAGAGGGTTTTCTTTTACCCCCCAAAACATGAAACGCGATTCGAGCTGTACACGCCTCATGGGCGACAATTCTTGGTGATATCCTGTCACCCTGAAATGAGCCTCCTCTTCTTAACCACCCTTAAAAGTACGCAACACTCTGCAGGGCAAAACACTCAGTGGATTCAGTTTCTTCACAAATATCTGGTCGGAGGGAAAATCCTTTCCGTTGAGCAAAAGGGATGGGACCGCATCCTTTGCCTTGAGGTCAAAAATACCTCCCTGTGGGAAGAAATAAATGAGTTCTATCTGTTTGTAGAGCTTACCGGGAGAAATGCCAATTGTATCCTAACCAGAAAGGATAATCACCTGACCATCTTGGGAGCGTACCGGAAAATAACTCCCGAAAAGAATCGCTTTCGCGTGATTCTTCCCGGCCACCCATATCTTCCTCCTCCTCAGAAAGAAAAAATGGATCCCCTCACCCTTACAGAAAGAAAAGTAGACCTTTCCACTCCCCCAAATATCGAAAGAACTGGACAATGGATCATAGACCACATCGACGGCGTTGGACCGTTTCTGGGAAACATTCTTGCTATGGGAATCTCTTCTCAAGAAACCAGTCTTGCTACAGTGCTTTCGCAACTCATCACACCCCTCTCTCAGACTCCCCCACCTCTTTTCGTCTTTTCTCCCTCGCCGTACGAACCACCTCAGGGCATTTTCTGGCAGAACTCACTGTATCTTCCCGAAGGGCATCGCCGGAATCACTCGTCCTGGAACGAAGCCCTACAGGACCTCTATCACCAGTGGTGGGAACACAAGGAAAGAGAAATCCAGGAAAAAACCAATCAAAAAAGAATCCAGGAGGAACTAAACTTCCTCACCAAAGAAATTCAGGAAATGAGAAATCTCCTCCACGAACAAGAAACCATCGAAGAAACACGAATAAAAGGTGAACTCCTCAAACTCCTGCCTGCCCTGGAGGTGCTCGAAGAGACAGAAACAATGATCCGGGTAAAAAACCCTTTTACTGGAAGCGAAACAGCCATACCTCTTAATCCCTCCTTAACGAGGAGCCAGAATATGCAACAGTATTTCCGCCTATATCGCAAAATGCTGAATCGCAACAGCAGGTTACAGGAAAAACTGGTCGAGCTTGAGCACAAGAAAGAAAAAATCCTCCAGGATACCGGTGTCCAAAGAGAGAACCGGGATGGCGAATCAAGTTCCCCCTCCTCGCCTTTCCGAAAGTTCAAAACCCCACATGGAAGTGAAATCTGGATCGGAAAAAGCCAGAAGAGCAACCAGAAACTGCTCCAGAGCGCTTCCCGAGAGGATTACTGGCTCCATGTCCGGGATCTTCCCGGCGCCCATGTCATTCTCAAGCTCTCCCCCCAGGGAAATCAGGAAGAGGAAATACAGCAAGCGGCCCAGTTAGCTGGTTATTTTTCTGCAGGGAAAAATGATGCCAAAGTGGAAGTGATTGTCACCCAGGTCAAGTATCTTCATCCCATTCCCGGAGCAACAGGAAAGGTATCATTTCGCAACGAAAAGACCATCCTCGTTCAACCGGCCTGGCCAAAAGGTATCACCATTCAGGAGAGCTGATGGCAAAGCGACGCGGCAAAATACCATCGTACAAACTCTCGCATATCCGAAGGCAAAGAAGCAGCAAAAAACATTCGTTTCTGAAAGGTAGGATGAGAAAAGGCGAGCGTAAACGCATGCAGCGCCTGGCGGGAAAAATAGGCTTTTCCTTTACTGCTTCCATAAAGTACATCTCCCGCGATCGGATACCCCATAAAGCTCAAATGTGCTCTAATCTGGTGTGTTCTTCCGGTCCGTGGTTTTACCAGAAGCAGAGAAAACTCCTCACGAGCATCCAGTACCGTGATCTCAGTATACGAGGGCTTCCCTCCCCAGTTTTTCACTTCCATGCGGAGAGGATTTTTACGACTCCTACCAAGAGGTGCATCGATCACTCGATCTTCCTTCCACTTACCTTCCACAACCACCAGGTACGACTTCTCCACTCGACGAGCCTTGAATTCCTGTATAAGGTGTAAATAGGCACGATCCGATTTTGCTATGACCATTACCCCGGAGGTGTCTTTATCCAGACGATGTACAATCCCAGGGCGAAGGGGCAAACCATAGCGAGAAAGCGAAAAACCATGATAGAGGAGCGCGTTCACCAGGGTATTGGTCTCAAAAGGCGAAACTGGATGCACCGAAACTCCTCTTTGCTTGGAGAGCACTATAATCTCGGTGTCTTCATAAATCACATCGAGAGGCAAAAATCGAGGATGAGGAGAAAGGAAATTTTCTTCTGGCCAGTAAATCTCCAAAAGATCACCTGGCTGGAGCTTTTTGCTCGGTTTCTTTTCCACAACCCGGTTAACCTTCACCCGTCCTTCCTTGATGAGCCGGGCAAGAAGGGAACGAGAGATTTCCGGAAAATTTTCTTTCAACCAGAGATCCATGCGAGAAGAAAAATCACAGACGCGAAGCTTCTGAATTTTCATGTTTTACCATGGAGAAGAAGCCGATACGCGAGCAGAAAAACGCCCCCCAGGATAAGCACATCTCCCAAATTAAAGGTAGCCCAGAAAGATGGTTCAATAAAATCAACCACGTATCCCCACCGGAAGCGATCCAGAAGGTTTCCCCAGGCACCAGCCAGAAAAAAAGAGCTTCCCAAAAGGAAAGGCAGTGATATTTCTCTATTCTTTATCATCCATACGATAAAAGCAATGCTTAACCCTACAGTAATAACCAGTATTCCCGATCGGCCGAGCAACACCAGACCAAATGCACTCCCCACATTCTCACGCAGACGCAATTCCAGAATGCCTCTCCAAAGAGGTATGGAACGTCCCCGGAGGACCTTCAGAGCCCAGTGCTTGGTTATCTGATCCAGAAAAAGACCCAAACCAAAAACGCACAAAAAGTACACCCATTTCTGCTTCATCAAGACCTTCTCATCCTGCCTTCATCTTTAAAGTCCTTAAGAGAAAAACGGGCTATTTCTCCTCCATCTTCCTCGGCTTCATTTTTCGTTCCCTCTTTTTTATTCTCCTCAATAACTTCCCACTCCTTACCTTTCCACTCAATACTTTCCATAAACGTTTGGAGTAGAGACTTAAAACGAATTTGAAAGAGACGGTACTTTTCCAGAAGTTCGTTATATCCTGCTTCGATTGTTTTCTTCCTCGCCAGTGCATCTTCAACAATTTTGCGGGCTTTCATCTCGGCCTCTTCGACAATCATCGCTGCTTCCTTTTTGGCTAACCCTTTTTCAACTTCCAGCTGTTTCCTCCATTCCTCCATCTGGGCGTCAATCCTCTTTAAATATTCCTCTTTCTCGCTCAATTTCTTCTTGAGTTCCCGGTTTTCCTGGATAACCTTTTCTTTCTCCTCCAGAAGCGCTTCCCAGTGAGAAGCCAATTCTTCTAAAAATTCCCGGACCTCAGCTTCGTTATATCCCCGAAAAGAACGATTAAAATCAACCTCTACGATATCCTCCGGTTTCCAATCCATCTTCTCGTCACCCCATCTCGGTAAACAACTCTACAAGGCGCTCGTGCGCCTTTTCAAATCCCTCTATAACGATTCCCTTAAAACCTTTTTTCTCCAGAGCTTTGACTCCTGCAATCGTGATTCCGCCAGGAGAAGCAACCAGATTCTTGAAGTGTGCAGGATGCAATTGTTTGGCCTTTAACAAAGCAGCCGTACCCAAAACCGTCTGCAAGGCGATCTTCAGGCTGGTTTCCCAAGGTAAACCCATGGCCACTCCTTCGTCCATCATTCCTTCGATGAACATCGCCACCATACCCGGACCACTTCCGCTCAAAGCAGTCAAGTACCCCAGGGTTTCCTCTCGAGTTTCAAAAATCCATCCCAGAGAAGAGAGAAGAAATAAAAGTTCTTCTCGTTCTTCCTGGGGCACTGATTCCGAAAAGCAGATTGGCACCACTCCCTTTCCTACTTCCACACAGAGATTGGGCATCAAACGAACTAATTTTACCTCTTTTCCCAGGAGTTCATGCCATCTCTTGATGGAAAACCCAGCCACTACCGAAACAAAGGTAGCATTTCGGAAAAGTTGCAACATTTCACAGGCTTCCTCAACATTTCCCGGTTTTACCGCCACAAAGACAAAGCGCGGGAAAAAGTTGTCAAAGGTTTCAATACTTTGAAGACCGAGGTCTTTTGCTAATTCTCGAGAGCGCTCTGGCAAAACATCATAGAGGAAAAAACGAAACTTTTTATGCCAGTTGTCACGCCAAAGCCCTTTCACCAGAGCACTACCCATGTTGCCACATCCTACAAAAAGGATAGAATCCGTCATGCATTTCACCTCTCTCCAAAGAGTGCCCTTCCCAGCCTCAGTATCGTGGCTCCTTCCAGGATGGCCCAGTGAAAATCATCACTCATTCCCATGGAAAGTTCCCGAACTTCCTCTTTAAAAATACCCCTCCGGTTCACCTCGTCTCGAAGTTCCCGTAGCCGACCAAAAACCCTCCTGATTTCTTTTTCATCAGCCTGAGGACCAATCGTCATCAGACCAACTACTCGAATACAGGGCCACAAGGCAACGTGCTCCAGCAAGGGGAAAAAATCTCTTTCTGAGATTCCACCCTGAGTTTCTTTGCCAGTAAGGTTTACCTGAATGAAAATAGGATAATCCCCCCGGTTTAAATTTTCAAGTTCCTGCTTGATTCTCACCACAACCTCCGGCCGATCCACCGACTGAATAGCGTGGAAATACTGCACAACTTTCTTCACTTTATTGGTCTGCAACCGCCCCACAAAGTGCCATTCAATCCCTTCCCAAGAAAGGCGAAGTATCTTGGGAAGGGCCTCCTGAAGGCGATTCTCACCCAGAAAGCAAATACCTCCAGCAATGGCTTCTTCAATTTTTTCTACTCCCACACCCTTGGTAACCGCTACAATTTTAATTTCTTCCATCCTTCGACCTGCTTTCTGAGCAAAGTAACCAATCTTTTCTCGAATTTGTTCCAGATTTTCCCTCACCCCATCGTTTCTCCCCCTTTAGTTTCTCACCATATCCCAGGGTCTTAGGCCGTCTACCCAGGGACAGCGAGGCCACTCCCCAGGATCTCGCTTCAAGCTCTGCAGAGCTTTGCGCCACAAAGAGAAGCCTCCTCCCTCTTCCAGAACTTCGGGTATTTTTTCAGCCAACAATCGATCCCCTCGGGAAAGCAACAACTCCAGAAAAGCAAAACGGGGACTTTCTCCAACAACCTCGATCTTCAACCTTCGCAAATATCCCTCAAATTCGTCTTTCTCTTTCTTCCAGACCTGAAGTGGTGGCGGCACAAAATCCTGTAAAGGAGTGTGCGGTTTTGGCACCAGGAAACTATAGGAAACCGTTATTTTCGAAGGAGAAACCACTTCCGTGATCTCTCTCAAAAACTCCACATCTTCCTCAACTCCACCGTCTGGCTTACCCAGCATAAAATAAAGTTTGATTTTTTCAAAACCTACCCTAACAGCCTGGCCAATGAGTGCCTTCCACTCTTCGTTCCGGAGACCCTTACCCAAAAATTTCCGTAACACGCAACTTCCGCTTTCCGGAGCAATTGTTAGGGTCCGCAAACCACTTCTTCGTAACACGGTAAGGAGTGACTCATCCTGGATCAATCTCCGGCCGGAAAGCGAAGAACAGGTCAATTCCTTTTCATTTTTTATGAGATAATCAACCATCTCTCTCCAGTGGGGATAGCTGAGAACGTCAGAACCAACCAAACCAACCTTGGTCGTCCAGGGGAAGACACGATCAAGCATATCCAGAACGAGTCGAAAAGAACGCTGACGCAAAGGCGCATAGAGAAAACTCCCGGCGCAGAATCGGCATCGGTATCCACACCCACGATTGACTTCGATGAGCGCCGTCTTTTTAAAATACGAAGAAGGCGCATAAAGAAAGGTTCTGGTTTCAAAGTGGTCAAGATGTACGGTTTGTCGAAAAACCGGGAACTGAAACCCCTCCCGTGTTTCAAACTTCACCAAACTTCCATTCCTATAAACCGGAACAAGGCCTTCCGGTACATAAACCCCGGGAAGAGAAGCAAGCATTCTTTTCAACTCAGCCCGAGAACACCTTTCCTCTTTCCCTCTTCCCCACAGAACAAGAAGCTGAGGAAACATTTCCTCCGCTTCTCCAATAAACGCCAAATCAACAAAAGGAGCAACAATTTCAGGGTTCAGGGTAACAAGAGGTCCACCGGCAATCACCCAGGGGTCATTTTCATCTCTCTGTTGCGTGAAAAGCGGAACCCCTCCTCTCCGAAGAAGCATAACCAGATTCACAACATCGAGCTCAAAGGACAAACTGAAAGCCAGAAGGTCAAAAGCACCAAGCGGAGTACGTGTCTCCATGGAAAAAGGACCAAAAGAGAAAAAAAACCTTTCTCCTCGCCAGGAAGGCGTTTCAAAAATAAGGCGCAAAAGAGATTGATATCCTAAATTTGACATCCCCCAGGCATATTCTCCCGGGAAACAAACAGCAATTCTGAACTTACCTACCTTGCTGGAAAAGGGAAACCCCTTTTCCTCGCTCAGGAGAGAGCGTATGTGCCGTTCCATTCAGAAAAAAGTTACTTCCGCAGGAAGGTTGGGAAGTCAAGGTCACCAGGAGAAAAAGAATCAGAAAATTGCTCTTTTTCACGCCCATCATCCACAGGTTTTTCTTCACTAAACCCAGTAGCGATGACCGTCACTTCTATCTCCTCTTTCATTTTTTCATCAATCACGGCCCCAAAGATGATATTTGCCTCCTGAGAAGCCGTCTGACTGATTATCTCTGCAACCCGGTTCACTTCCCAGAGCCCCAGATTTGGTCCTCCAGTAATATTAAAAAGAATCCCTTTCGCTCCTTCAAAAGGAGTTTCAAGGAGCGGACTGCGAACGGCCATTTGAGCTGCTTCCTTTGCTCTTCCCTCTCCACTCGCTCTTCCGATACCCATAAGGGAAGTGCCAGCATTCTCCATGATCGCTTTGACATCGGCAAAATCCAGGTTGATAATCCCCGGAACGTTAATCAAATCGGAAATGCTCCGTATTCCTTGCAAAAGAACATCATCAACCATCTGAAAGGCTTCAACCACAGAAGTGGAAGCATCGATAATCTTGAGCAAACGATCGTTTGGAATTACAATCAACGCATCAACGCTTTTTTGCAGGAGCATAATGCCCTCTTCAGCCTGGTGCATTCTCTTTTTCCCTTCAAAAGAGAAGGGTTTGGTAACCACCCCGATGGTAAGCACCCCCAGTTCTTTCGCCACTGAAGCGACTACCGGCGCACCACCGGTTCCTGTACCACCACCCATACCGGCCGTGATGAAAACCATATCCACACCTTCCAGGAGTTTAAAAAGTTTGTCCTTGTCTTCCTCTGCGGCTCTCCGGCCAATCTCAGGGTTTGCCCCTGCACCCAGACCCCGGGTTAGTTTTGCCCCAATTTGAAGTTTCACCTCGGCCAAGGATTTCTTGAGCACCTGGGTATCAGTGTTGATTGCTACAAAAGTAACCCCTTTTAACCCTGCCTTAATCATCCGATTAACGGCGTTTCCCCCTCCACCACCAACCCCAATCACCTTAATATTGACAACACCATTATTGACGCCTTTACTCTGAAACGACATTTTCCATACCTCCAGTGTTCAGCCCATCATGAAAAAATCCTTTAACCAGTTGATAACCTTGGATCCTTTTTCCTCCAGACCAAGAAAAAGGGGTACCATATCTTTCCGTTCCGACTTTCCACTAAAAGCGAACTGCAGAAGACCACAAGCTGTGGAAAAAATAGGGTTCGATATGCTCTGCACCATACCCACATAGTTCTTACTATCCGGATAACCAATTCTTGCCGGAAGCTTTAGAAAGGAAGAGGCAAAATCAGCAATGCTTTCCAAAAGCGCTGATCCACCTGTGATCACCATGCCCCCGCGCAAAAAGGAGAAAAACCCTGAAGATTTTATCTCTCTCCCTAAAAGGAAAAAGATTTCTCGAATTCTGGCTTCGATAATTTTGCAAATATACTTTCTCTCAATGGTTTTGAGAGAAGAAGAACCCAGATCCCTCACCTCGATCAGCTCATCATCCTGAATATGACTACTAAATGCGCACCCATAACTGAGCTTTACTCTCTCGGCCTCGTCACGATACGTCCGCATACCGATCGCCAGATCAGACGTCAGATGTTCTCCACCCACAGGGATAACCTTGGAATACCGAACACTCCCTCCATAGAAGAGCGTCAGGTCTGTGGTGCCACCACCAATGTCAACCAGTGCCGTACCCATTTCCTTTTCCATGGGAGTCAATACCGCCAGCGACGAAGCAAGGGGCTGAAATATAGCCTGAGTAATTTCCAAACCCGCCTGCCGAAAAACCTTAACAAAGCTCTGAAACTGATTCTCCTGAGCAACCACCAAATGGACTCCAACCTTCAATTTTGATGCCACCATACCCACCGGATCGACAACACTCGTCTCATCATCCAAGAGGTACTCCTGAGGAAAAATATGAATGACTTTCCGGGCCGTTAAATCGATCTTGGAACGCGAACCTTCCACAGCTCTGGCCACATCTTTGCTGGTAATTTCCCTTCCATTCTTACCGAGAAAAATTTCGCTTTCCAGGTTCATCGAAGTAACATAATCTCCGGAAATACCCACATATATGTTCTCAGGAACAACTTTGGCAATGTCCACCGCCAGAGCAAAGGATTCACGTACCGCTTCAGCAACCTGACTGATATCGACAATTTTTCCCTTTTTGATACCCCGGGAACTGCTTAAACCTAAACCCAGAATTTCAATGGTTGGGCCCTTTTTACGGCCTATTAGCGTACATACCTTGCTTGTTCCCACATCAATTGCTCCTACAAGCGATGATCCCGCACCTTTCATAAACGCCACACTCTCTATTGACTTTCTCCGGTCATAATGACAATATCCTCTCCCGCTCGCAAATCAAACCCAAAAACCCTGATAGAACGAATACTCACTTCTCGCAAATATGGTCTCAACAAGCCTGCTTTGTTTTTCAAATTCAACGCTCCTCCGCATTTTATAACTATACCATTTCGAAGTCGAAGAATAAACAATCTTTCTCCAGCAACCTCAACGGTCTCCAGAGGATAATCAAAAATACTCCTCCAGGTGGTTACCAGAGCAAGCACCTCTCTCAGTAAGTCCTCATACTCCGGGGTATATCGTCCCAGCCCCTTAACCATAACTACCGACGACGATGACCCACCCCTACACGGTACCTCCACACCTTCTTCGTCAAGACACACTAACCCTGTTTTCCCTTCCAAGGCGATTTCGGGTTCTCGCTCCTCAATGGTAATTCGCAAAGTATGAGGAAAAACCTTTTCCACCCGAACCCGTTTTATTTCGGGAAGCCTTTTCAGAGCCTCCTCGAGTTCCCAGGAACGAATTCCAAAAATGTTTTTCCCTTTGAGTTTTTCAAGATGGTTAACCAAACGTCCCTTCAGAACTTCCTGGTTTCCTTCGATTTCCAGGGTGG
>JABUEZ010000028.1 GCA_013314795.1 Candidatus Profundicultor aquiphilus
CAAACCGACGGTTAACAGGGTAGAATGAAAAAGGGCGAGAGTGGCGGAACGGAAGACGCGCTGGACTTAGGATCCAGTGGGTAAACCCCGTGCGGGTTCAACTCCCGCCTCTCGCACCAGGTTGTTGACCTACTGGTTTTTGGAGCGTGGTTTAGTCCCTCCAGTATTTGACATAAGGTAAGAGGAAATATAAAATGGACGGAGAATTTTAATGAGTTTTTGAGGGAAAAGACGCTCAGCTTTACATAGAGAGTTTGGACATACCTCGATGGTATCATCGAGGTATATTTTTGCTGTTCAGGAAGGTGGAATGGACATATGGTAGAGGTAAAGAAAGAAGAAAAGGAAAAGCATGTCTATAATCTTGAGATTACGGTGGAAGAAGAACGGGTCAGAGAGGCGTTGAAAGAGGTTTACCGGGATTTTGCGCACCGGGTGAATATTCCTGGTTTCAGAAAGGGGAAAGCGCCTCGGGGGATTCTGCAAGCCTATGTGGGAAAAGGAGCTATTCTTGAGGCTTTGGCTCGGGTGCTCGTTCCCCAGGTCACGGAGGAGGTTTTGGGAAAAGAAAATATCGAAGTGATTGGAGAACCGGATATAGAAGTCGTTCAGATTGACGAGGAGAAGCCTTTAATTTTCCGCTTGCAGGTTATGGAAAGTCCAGTTGTAGCGCTTCCAAACCCTGAAGAACTCGAAGTTCGTAAGTACCGCCTTGAGGTTCGGGAATCGGATGTAGAAAGAGAATTGGAGCGGTTACGGACTTCTCGGGGTACCTGGGAGGATAAGAAACCAGAGAGTGAAGCAGTGGTGGGAGATCTGGTGAAGTTCACCGTGGAGAGCCGAGATTACACGGTTCTTGCTCATGATACTGAGGATGGAGATACGATTGGAAGAGAAGTTCTGGGGATGAAGGTGGGAGAGAAGAAAAAGGTCTCCCTGACGGATTCAGAGGGGCGTAATGTGGAAGTTGAATTGCAGGTTACCGGTCTCATGGAGAAGAAAATTCCTGAGATTGGCACGGAATTTTTACAGAGTCTGGGGGAAGAATTTGACTCGGTGGAAACACTGAAAGGAAAAATCCGGGAGAGCCTGGAGCGGGTTGCCCTGGATCTTGCTGAGGAACGTTTTGAGCAGGAAGCGCTGGTGGCGTTGTGCAAGAATTCCGAACTCCACATTCCTGAGCCTCTCATTGACATTGAAACTAGGCACCGGATTGATGCTTTCAAGGAGCAGTTGGAAAAGGATGGTTTGACGTTGGAGAAATATCTGGAATTGACCGGTAACGATTTTGCTACGGTGGAAAAGGAGTTGCGAAAGCTGGCTCACTGGAATCTCAAGAAGTTTTTTGTCCTTAAGGAATATGCGAGAAAATACGCCATTGAGATTACCGAGGAAGACTTGGTGGAGGAGCTGGAACGCCTGGCCCGAGTGTCGGGGAAAACCGGAGAAGCAGTGCGGGAGATTCTGGAAAGAAATGATAAAATAGAAGAAGTTAAGGAGCGTTTAAAGACTCAGAAGCTTTTGAAAGACCTCGTTGCGCGGGTAAAGGTGAAGGAATTGTCTGAAGCAGTGAATTTTGATCAGTGGAAAGCACTGGAGAATCCGGAAGAGGAGATGATCGCATGAGTTATCTTGTTCCGATTGTGGTGGAACAAACTCCTCGTGGAGAACGGGCATACGATATTTATTCCCGTCTTTTGCAGGATCGAATTGTTTTTTTGGGAACCGAAATCGATGATACAGTGGCCAATCTGGTCATTGCGCAGTTACTGTTTCTCGAGGCGATGAACAAGGAGAAAGACATCAATCTCTATATCAATAGTCCTGGTGGTTCGGTCTCGGCAACTCTGGCTATTTATGACACCATTCAGTACATCAAACCAGATGTTGCCACCATCTGTATTGGTCAGGCAGCCAGTGGTGCGGCTGTGATTCTCGCTGCTGGAACCCGGGGTAAGAGAATGGCTCTGCCAAATTCCCGAATCATGATTCATCAACCTTTGGGTGGGGCTCAGGGGCAGGTTTCGGATATTGAAATTCATGCTCGAGAAATGGTAAAGATTCGTGAGAAACTGAATGTAATCCTCTCGTCTCATACTGGTCAGGCGATCGAAAAGATCCGCCGGGATACGGAGAGAGATTTCTTCATGTCTCCCGAGGAAGCAAAGGAATACGGCTTAATTGATCGGGTTCTGTACCCCAAAGAAGAGCATAAAGGAGAATCGAAAGAGGATGCCGAAGTCTGAGGAGGAAAGGGCCAAATTGCGTTGTTCTTTTTGTGGGAAGAATCAGTCAGAGGTTAAAAAATTAATTGCTGGTCCAGGAGTCTACATCTGTAATGAATGTATCGAGCTCTGTAACGAGATTCTGAAAGAAGATGTGCGGAATAAGAAAAAGGAATTTGTTCTCGAGGAACTCCCTTCGCCGAAAAAGATCAAAGCTTTTCTGGACCAGTATGTGGTTGGTCAGGAAAAAGCCAAGGTTGTGCTCTCGGTAGCCGTTTATAATCACTATAAACGGATTACTCAGGCCGCCGAAGGGGACGTAGAAATAGAAAAAAGCAATATCCTTCTTCTCGGACCTACTGGTTCGGGGAAAACGCTTCTGGCCAAGACCTTGGCCAGATTTCTGAACGTTCCCTTTGCTATCGCTGATGCCACCACACTGACCGAGGCAGGATATGTGGGAGAAGATGTGGAAAATATTCTTCTGCGCCTTATCCAGAACGCCAATTTTGACGTGAAGAGAGCCGAAAAAGGCATCGTGTACATTGACGAAATCGACAAAATTGCTCGCAAAAGTGATAGTCCCTCCATTACTCGTGATGTCTCGGGAGAGGGTGTGCAGCAGGCGCTTTTGAAAATTTTGGAGGGTACCGTTGCCAATGTGCCACCCCAAGGGGGTAGAAAGCATCCCCACCAGGAGTTTATCCAGATCAATACGGAAAATATCCTTTTCATCTGTGGCGGGGCATTCGTGGGTCTAGAAAAAATTATCGAGAACCGCTTAAAGGATCGCAAAATCGGTTTTGGAGCAGAAGAAAGCTTTGGTAAAAAGGTGTCGCTCGATAACCCTCTCCATGAGGTCCAGCCTGAGGATTTGCTCAAGTTTGGGATGATACCGGAGTTTGTGGGTCGTGTTCCCATTGTCTGTGCTCTGGATCCGCTCACTGAAGATGATTTGGTTAGTATTCTTACCGATACACGGAACAGTCTTGTGAAACAGTACCAGAAGTTATTCGCCATGGAGGGTGTTGAACTCACTTTCACTCCGCAAGCCTTGCGGCTCATCGCGCGTCAGGCGATCGAAAAAGGCACCGGTGCTCGGGGTTTACGAACCATTATGGAGCGGATGATGACCGAATTGATGTTCGAAATTCCCTCGCGCAGAAACATGTTGAAGAAGATTGTGATCGATGAACAGGTGGTAAAACGTGGACGATATTTCCCCATTCTGGAAGAGGAAGAAAAGCTGGCATAAGAGGGGTATTCCATGAAGGAGAAACTGGTACTTTCTCAAGCCTTTGATCCCCATGCAGTAGAGGAAAAATGGTATAGAGTTTGGGAAGGGAAGGGTTATTTTGCTCCGAATTCTTCTGGTCAACCCTTCTCTATTGTTATCCCTCCTCCTAATGTGACCGGTCATCTGCACATGGGTCATGCTTTGAATCTCACTCTGCAGGATATTGTTATCCGCTTTCGGCGTATGCAGGGGTATCGGGCCCTGTGGGTGCCTGGTACCGATCATGCTGGTATTGCTACCCAAAATGTGGTGGAAAAAGAGCTGGCCAAGGGAGGGCTTAGCCGGGAAGAACTGGGAAGAGAAAAATTCCTTGAAAAAGTCTGGGAGTGGAAAGAACGGTACCACCGGAGAATCGTAGAGCAATTGAAGAAAATGGGGGCTTCCTGTGATTGGACAAGAGAGCGTTTTACCATGGATGAGGGGCTCTCCAAAGCGGTCAAAGAAGTATTCGTTCGCCTTTTTGAAGAGGGCCTGATCTATCAGGATGAATATATTGTCAACTGGTGCCCTCGTTGTTCTACGGCTTTGGCTGACATTGAGGTAGAGTATGAAGAGCACCCTTCCCATCTGTGGTATATCAGGTATCCTTTGAAAGACGATTCCCATCTTTTCCTGGTTGTGGCGACGACAAGGCCCGAGACCATGCTTGGGGATGTGGCTTTGGCGGTGAATCCGAATGACGAGCGTTATAAAAACTTTATTGGTCGAAAGGTCATCCTGCCCCTTATGGGTAGAGAAATCCCGATTATCGCCGATGAGTATGTGGATACAGATTTTGGTACCGGGGTGCTCAAGGTTACCCCTGCTCATGATCCCCACGACTTTGAGCTGGGAGAAAAGCATGGGTTACCCCTTGTCCGGGTTATTGATGCGCGGGGTGTTATGACTGAAGAAGCTGGACGATTTGCTGGACTTCCTCGAGAAGTAGCCCGTCAAAAAGTGGTGAACGCACTGCAGGAAAAAGGCTTACTCGAGAAAATCGAAGATTACACCCATTCGGTTGGTCACTGCTACCGGTGTGGAACCGTTATCGAGCCTCTGGTCTCGAGACAATGGTTTGTAAGGATGAAGAACCTCGCTGAGGAGGCCATCAGAGCAGTTCAAGATGGACGGGTAGAATTTATTCCAGAACGCTGGTCGAAAGTTTACTTTGAGTGGATGGAGAACATCAGAGACTGGTGTATTTCCCGGCAGATCTGGTGGGGGCATCGCATTCCAGTTTTCTCCTGTAAGGATTGTGGGTATGTTTTTGCTCATCGTGATAATCCGGTGGAATGTCCTCGCTGTGGAGGACCGGTTGCACAGGATGAAGATGTTCTGGATACCTGGTTTAGCTCTGCGTTGTGGCCTTTTTCCACCCTGGGTTGGCCTGAAAATACCGAAGACCTGCAGACTTTCTATCCTACGTCGCTTCTGGTAACCGGGTTTGATATCATCTTTTTCTGGGTCGCCCGGATGATCATGATGGGACTCAAGTTCATGGGTGACATTCCCTTCCGCAAGGTGTACATTACTCCTCTGGTGCGGGATGAAAAGGGAAAAAAGATGAGTAAATCCTTGGGAAATACCATCGATCCCCTGGAGGTGATCGAAAAGTATGGTGCCGACGCGTTGCGTTTTGCGTTAGCCTGGCTCACGGTTCAGGGGCGAGATATCCATCTGTCATTGCGCCGGGTGGAAGCAGCACGTAATTTCATGAACAAGTTGTGGAATGCTTCTCGTTTTGTGCTGATGAATCTGGAAGATTTTGAATTGTTGCCCTGGTCCTCCTGGGATAACCTGGATCTCAAAGACCGCTGGATTCTCTCGCGGTTCCACCGGGTTGTTACTGCAGCTACTCAGGAACTGGAAAATCTTAATTTTGGACAGTATGTCCAGCTTATTTATGATTTTGTGTGGGGCGAGTACTGTGACTGGTATGTAGAATGGGCCAAGGAGGATCTCTACCACGGAGACGAAGGAACACGGCGCAAGACGCAGAATGTTCTGGTTTACGTCTTAAATGGCATTTTGAGGATTTTACATCCTGTGGCGCCTTTCATTACCGAGGAAATCTGGAGTAATCTCCCGGGAAATGAGGAAGAAAACCTGATCATCACCCCATGGCCTTCTCCAATGGGAGAAAGTGATGAGGAGGCCGAAAGGACGGTGGGAGTGGTCCAGGAAATCGTTCGGGAGATACGGTATCTTCGGGCTGAACTTGGTATTTCTCCGGCAGAAAAATGTCGAGTGCTCCTGAATTTCTCTGACAGAAACCTTTTGGATCGGTTGCGTTATAATGGACGATATATCGAGCAACTGGCAAAATGTGTTGTCGAGGAGATGGGTTTTGAAATTGCCAAGCCTCGACACGTGGCCATGGGGAGAGTTCCAGGGATCGATGTATATCTTCTGGTGGAGGGCCTGGTGGATGTGGAGAAAGAACGGGAAAGGTTAGGGAAGAAGATCTCCAGCGTTGATGCGGAAATTGGGCGAATAAAGAGTAAACTTGAAAACCAGGATTTTCTCAATCGAGCTCCTCAGGAAATTGTGGAAAGGGAAAGGGAACACTTTCGAATGCTTCTTGAGGAGAAAAAAAGATTAGAAATTCTGAGGATGGGGATGTGATGAAGCTTTTCTCCTTTTTATCGCGTCGGGATAGGGTAGAACTTCTGGCCGTTTTTTTGGGAGGGCTACTGGTCGTGGTCTTTGCTTTTTTTATGGCTCGAGGAGATCTCGATGCATACGTGGATATTCTATTAAAAGGCGGTGTAGGGGGAGAAGAGGAAAAAATTTCTTTTTCTCCTGAAACACTTGACAAAGAGATCGTGGGGGGCAGGGAGAATCTTACCAGTCTGTTGGCTTCTCCATCACCTGTGACCATTCCGCGCCAAGAAGAGCAACCGACAGCACCACCAAAATTTGAACGACCTGTAACCGCGCCATCTCCTTCTCCTGTGTTGCTGCCTTCTCCTCGCGCAACTCCTGAAGGAAAGTTTTTCGTCCAGGTTGGGGCTTTTTCCAGGGAGAGCAATGCTCAGGGTATGGTTGCCACTCTGAAGGGTCTTGGATATTCAGGAACCATAGAGAGGGTTTCCTCGCTATATCGGGTGCGGATATATGGCTTTTCTTCTCTGGAGGAGGCGCAAAAAGCGGTGAATCGTTTGAAAGCTCAGGGCATTGAATGTTTTGCCGGGAAATGAAAAAAGGGGACGGCGATGACGCTTAGGGAAATCAAAGAAATTTTGGAGGCCGAAGTTCTGGTAGGGGAAGAATTTCTGGACCGTGAGATTTGGTACGCCTGTGGAAGTGATCTGTTGAGTGATGTTTTGGCTTTTGCCAAGGAGCATGCGCTTTTGTTAACTGGGTTGACCAATTCCCAGGTCATCCGTACCGCAGAAATGATTGACCTTCTAGGAATTGTTTTTGTCCGAGGGAAGAGGCCAGAACATTCCACCATTGAACTGGCTGCGCTAAAGGGGATACCTCTTCTTACCACTCGCCTTCCCATGTATGAGTCCTGTGGTAGGCTGTATCTTAAGGGGTTAAAAGGATGTAGCGAGTTTGGCTCCAATGCCTGAGGAGCATCCTTTAATTGAAATGGAAAGAGAAATTGCCGGAGGAGACTTTCAGCGGGCTGGTGATGTTTCCAGCGAGCTTAAAAACATTCTTCAGCGGGCTGGATTTCCCCCAGCGTTTAATCGCCGGGTTGTTATCGCCTCCTACGAGGCGGAGATGAACGTGGTTATTCATGCGTATCGGGGTGTTTTCAGAGCCAGAGTTTATTCTGATCGGGTGCACGTGGAGATTGATGACCAGGGTCCGGGTATTCCGGATCTGGAATTGGCCTTTCAGGAGGGTTATTCTACAGCCCCGCCACACATTAGAGAAATGGGTTTTGGAGCGGGATATGGGTTATCCAATATGAAAAAATGTTCTGATGTGCTGGTTATTGATACCAGAGTTCAGGAAGGAACGAAAGTGGTTATGGACTTTTTTCTCTCTCCCTCAAATTCGTGATGAGCTGGTGAAGACCTTTGGCCATTCAGGAAATTTTCCATTCTGTTCGTTTGGATGAAAGTAAATGCAAAGGGTGCACTCACTGTATCAGAAGATGTCCGACCGAAGCCATAAGAGTAAAAGGCGGTAAGGCCTGTATCGATGAAAAACGGTGCATCGATTGTGGAGAGTGTATCCGTACCTGTCCCAATTATGCGAAGTACGCTCAGACAGACCCTCTGGAGGTCATCAAAAAATTCAAGTATGCTGTGGCTCTGCCTGCCCCTGCTTTTTATGCGCAGTTTAAGTTCACCGTTCCCCTGGGGAAAATTCTTGGAGGGTTATTAAAAGTCGGTTTTCACGATGTCTTTGAAGTGGCGAGGGGTGCAGAAATTCTGGCAGAGGAAATCAAAATTTACCTTCAGAAACGGGATGTCCCCAAGCCGGTTATTTCCTCAGCCTGTCCGGCGGTGGTCCGGCTTGTTGAGGTAAAATTTCCAGCTTTAATCGAGAACCTTCTTCCCCTTGATTCTCCGCTGGGAGTGGCGGCAAAAATTGCACGTCTTAAGGCGATAAAAAAGGGATATAACGCAGATGAAGTCGGGGTGTTTTTTGTCACACCCTGTCCTGCAAAGGTGACTGAAATTAGACAAAGTGGCGATGAGTTAGCTCGGATTGACGGAGCGATATCCATGAGTGGGATTTACTCGCGGCTGGTGAATGAACTGGGGGGAGTAGAAGAAATCCCCCAGGCTCAGATGGCTGGTTTTAAGGGTATTGGCTGGGCACGTTCTGGGGGGGAACAGGAGTCCCTTGGGGAAGGAGAGTACATGGCCGTTGATGGGATCCACTATGTGATCTCGGTTCTGGAAAAAATCGAAGTTGGAGAGCTGAAAGAAGTAGTTTACTGTGAAGCACAGGCCTGTGTGGGAGGATGCATTGGGGGAGTTCTTTCGGTACAAAATCCTTTTGTGGCCAAAGTCAATGTGAACCACCTGTTGAAAAAATATGGTCACTTTACGCCGATAGCCGAGGAAGAGCTCAGGACATGGCGCAGGGCTGGGGTTTTTGACCGAACCAGGGCTTATGAAGCGAAGGAGGTCATGCGTCTTGATCAGGATTTGCATCGGGCTCTGGAGAAGTATCAGGCGATCGAAAAACTTCTGGAAAAGTTGCCGGGTTTGGATTGTGGTGCCTGTGGTTCGCCCACCTGTCGGGCTCTGGCAGAGGACATTGTTCAGGGAAAGGCTATCGAAGTTGACTGTCCTTTTCTCCTCCGGAGTCATATGCTGGATCTGGCCATGGAGATCTATAGCCTTGCCAGTCGTGTTCCTCAAACCATGGTAAAAAAGGAAGAGGGGGCTAAAAAAGTTGAAAGTCAGGATTCGTGATATCGTGGAAGCTCTTGGTGCTCTGGTTCTCGTGGCAGGCGAGATGGAACGTGGAGAAGTAAGTGGAGGATATTGCGGAGATCTTCTCAGCGATTGCATTGCCAATGCTGAAGAAGGAAGTGTATGGGTTACCGTTCAGTCTCACCCCAATGTGGTGGCGGTGGCTTCTTTGGTGGGTATTCCCTGTATCGTGATTACCAATAACCAGGAAGTTCAGGAACAGACTCTGGAGAAGGCCAGGGAACAGGGGATTACCATCCTGAAAACTCCCCTTTCTTCCTTTGAGGCCGTGAGTGCGCTTTCCCGGCTGGGTATCTCTGGGAAAAAAAGGCATGTCTGAGGATGAGTTACAGGTTTTTGTGGCCGATCTTCATATTCACAGCGTCCTTTCACCATGTGCGCAACGGGAAATGCTTCCTCAGTGTATCATCCTTGAGGCTTTAGAGAAGAAGATAGATATTATTGCTCTCTGTGATCACAATGCTTGTGATAATGTGGAAATAACGGTTGCCCTGGGTAACCGTTTTGGAGTATGGGTGGTTCCGGCGATCGAAGTGGAAACTCGGGAGGAAGTTCACCTTGTTTGTTATTTTCCCACCGTTTCGCAACTGCACAATTTTAATGGTTTCATTTCCAGATCGCTTCTTCCCATACCGTTGCGGGAGGATATATGGGGTGAGGAATGGATTGTCGGTGAGGAAGGACAGGTTATTTCGAAGAAAGATTGTCTTCTGGTTTATCCGAGCAGCCTATCACTGGAAGAGGTTGTCACTTTGGTAAACTCCTGTGGAGGTGTGGTGGTTCCAGCTCATGTGGATCGGAAGCATTATAGCATTATCTCTCAATTGGGTTTTATCCCACCGAATCTTGGAATACGCATAGTGGAAGTTTCACAGGGAGTGCGGTGGAAAGAAGTAATCGAGCAGTTCGGACTTCATCGCTTTCAGGTTTTGTCTTCTTCCGATGCTCACACGCTCAACGAAATTGGAACCGGAAAAACATACTTTTCGATGTATACCCGTAGCTGGTCAGAATTTATGCTTGCTCTGCATGGTGAAGCGGGGAGAAGTATCTTTTTGCCGTAATTTTTGATTTTTTTCCTCTGGAAAAACCCCTCTGGAATAAAACATACATTCTATTTTCTTCTTTAAATCCCTATTTTAAGATTTATAGTGGTTGATTGTGGTATAAAGTGGTTCAAAAGGGAAGGGATATGATGTTTCTTAGCCATTATCGTCACACTGTGGATAAGAAAGGTCGAATTGTCATTCCCAGTGAATTCCGTGACGCACTTCGGGAAAGAATATATCTTACCCCTGGTATTGAATCCTGTATTTTCATTTATCCCCAGGAAGAGTGGGAAAAACTCTATCGGAAAGTTGCCTCCCTTCCTCTTACGCAGAAAGACGCACGTGATTTTATGCGCCTTTTTCTTTCCAGCGCTGCGACGGTAGAAATTGACCCGCAGGGTCGGGTTATGCTGCCTTTACATCTTCGGAAGTACGCTCAGATTGAGAACAGGGTAATCCTTTTGGGTGTTGGAAATCGGGTTGAAATATGGTCTGAAGAACATTGGGATGCTTATTTCCAGAAAATACAGGGTAGTTTTGAAGCGATCACTCAAAGTATTGTTATGGAAGAACCTTCTTATGAGCGTTGACGTGGTTCATCGTCCGGTTATGGTAGAGGAGGTGTGTCGCTGGCTGGTTACAAACCCTTCCGGTGTCTATGTCGATGCTACCCTGGGAGGAGGAGGCCATGCTCTGGCCCTTTTGAGTCAGTTGGAGGTGCAGGGGAAACTGGTAGGTATTGATCGGGATGAAGAGGCGCTCCAAAGAGCAAAAGAAAATCTGAAGGCTTTTTTGGGACGGGTAATGCTTGTGCACAGTCCTTTTTCGAAGATTGGCGAGATTCTCGCTTCGCTGGGAGTTGAGAAAGTTTCCGGAGTGCTGTTTGATCTGGGAGTTTCTTCTTTCCATCTGGATCGAGGGGAACGGGGGTTCAGTTTTGAAAAAGATGGTCCGCTGGACATGCGTATGGATACCTCACAAAGGCTTGAGGCTTCATGGGTCGTGAATCATTTTTCCGAAAGAGAACTGGCGGATCTCCTCCATCGATATGGGGAAGAGCGCTATGCGCGTCGAATTGCTCGAGCTATTGTAGAGGCGAGAAAAGAGCAGCGCATTCAATCCACTCAACAACTGGCACAGATTGTGAGGGGAGTGGTACCCCGTCGGGAGAAGATTCATCCGGCAACCCGGACTTTTTTGGCTCTGCGTATCTTTGTGAATCGAGAACTCGAAGAGCTTTCTCTGGCCCTTTCACAGATACCTCAAGTTCTTGAAGAAGGGGGGCGGGTGGTGGTTTTAAGTTATCATTCTCTGGAAGATCGGATTGTGAAACGTTTTTTTCAGGACTGTTCCGAGCTTTCGGTTTGTACCAAAAAACCTTTACGACCTTCTCAGGAAGAGGTGGTGAGAAATCCGCGAGCACGAAGTGCTCGCCTGAGGGTAGCCGAGAAAATCCAGGTGGGGGGGGTATAGATGAACAGAGTAAGAAATTGGTGTATTGTTGGATTGTTACTTTGCTTTTTTGGGGCCATTTTTCATTTGAGTTTGCAGGCTGTGCTTTTGGAAAAAGGATTTGTTACTGAATCAAAAAGAGATGCCCTGGAGAGTCTGGTAGCCGAAAAAATAAAGCTTGAGACCGAAATTGCCCAATTATCATCCCTGGAACGGATTAAGACCCTTGCTGAAAACCGTCTGGGCATGATTCCACCCACGCAGGTTGTGTACGTGGTTGCAGGGAACAAGCTGAGTGAAGGCGAAAGACAGCTGGCCTTAAGCGAAGAAAGGCGGGGTGAGGGGAAGACTCAATGATTTCCAGAAAATTTGTCCAGCGGACAAATTTTCTGGCGAGTTTTCTTTTATTACTCCTAATTGGAGTAGCCTGGAGATTGATATCGATTCAGATATTCCAGGCAAAGCACTACCAGGATTTGCTGGTACCGCGTTTTTCTTTGAACGAAGTACCTCCTCCACGGGGCTCGATTCTGGATCGGAACGGCGAGGTTTTGGCTAAAGATATAGAGGCCATATCTATTTTTGCCTGCCCGGTAAGAGTTAAAGACCCCCAGAATATTGCCAGAGAACTTTCGCGGGCGCTTTCTTTAGATGAAGAAGAATTGACCAAAGCGCTATCTTCCAAGACAACCTGGTTGGAAGTGAAGAGAAAGGTTCCCCTTTATTTAGGAGAATTTTTATTTCGACAGAAATGGGAAGGAATTTACTGGGAAAATGATACCATGCGTTTTTATCCCAAAGCTCCTTTACTCAGTAATCTCCTGGGTTTTGTGGGGTCCGAACACCAGGGTTTAGAGGGAATTGAATTCGTATTTGACTCCTACCTTCGGGGAGATAGGGGGTACAGTTCTTTCGAGAAGGATGCCCTGGGAGGAGAGATACCTTTGAGTGTGAAATACCGTCCACCCCGCCCCGGTTATGACCTTATTTTGACCATTGATGCCAATATCCAGTTTTTTGTGGAAAAGGCCCTGGATGGAGTGATGGAAAGGACCAAGGCACAGAGAGGGGTCATCATCGTCAACGATCCTCGTAGCGGCGACATTCTGGCCATGGCTTCTCGCCCTTCGTATGACAACCGTTATTTTTCGCAGTACGAGTCTTCCCGTTTTCGGAATCTGGCTTTCGAGATGGTTTTTGAACCTGGTTCTACCATAAAACCGCTGGTTATGGCTGGAGCACTGGAAGAAAAAGTGGTCAGTTTGAACACTCAGTTTTTCTGTCCTGGCTCGGTTCAAGTGCATACCCATCGGGTGCGAGACATCAAGGCTCACGGAGAGGAGTTACTTGAAGACGTGATTATCAATTCGTGTAACGTGGGCATCATTGGGGTGGCCAGAAAGCTTACC
Source organism: Candidatus Profundicultor aquiphilus (assembly GCA_013314795.1). Lineage (GTDB taxonomy): Bacteria > Atribacterota > Atribacteria > Atribacterales > Caldatribacteriaceae > Profundicultor > Profundicultor aquiphilus. Next base: position 12,823 of record JABUEZ010000028.1, read on the forward strand.
GAAGAGAAACTTTATCTCTACCTGAGAGATTTTGGTCTGGGAGAGAAAAGCGGAATTGAAATGCCTGGAGAAGAAGTTGGCCTTTTGAGGCCGCCAAAGGAGTGGTCACTCCTCTCTATTGGTGCTATTCCCATCGGACAGGAAATGATGGTTACCCCTCTGCAGTTGCTGAAGGCACTGTCGGCGCTGGCAAACAAGGGAGTGGTGATGAAACCAAGGCTCGTATCGAAGATAGCCGGTCCTGGGGGGAAAGTGGTGCAAGAATTTCCAATAACGCCCCTGAAGCAGGTGGTTTCGGAAAAGACCGCATCGGTGGTTCTGGAGATGATGGAAAAAACGGTGGAACGGGGGACTGGCAAAAAAGCATTTATAGAAGGGTATAGAATTGCTGGGAAAACCGGTACCGTGCAGAAAGTCGATGCCAGTGGTCGTTATGCGCCAGGAAAATTTTAC
>JABUEZ010000029.1 GCA_013314795.1 Candidatus Profundicultor aquiphilus
TGTTACACCAATACCCATGAAGGCCAGGGTACTGGTTTGAAGGGCTATGGCAAGGACATTCTGCAGAGTAAAAAACTTGGGTGTAGTCATGGCAAAAACCGCAAAGAGGACGATTAACGCCCCAATTACAATGAATCGCTGAATTGCCATGCTGGTTTGCCGTATTTTTGAGACCTGCTGAATTTTTGCCATTTCTTTTCCTCTCCCCTTTATATCGCTCTGGTAACCAGGCCAGTAGCGTAATTAAGGATTTCTTCTTGCGTGGTTTCTTTGGTATTCAGGATACCCATTAGAGAACCTTCATGCAGAACTAGAATTCGATCCGTCATTCCCAAGAGTTCCGGCAGTTCAGAAGAAATCATGATGATGCCGATTCCCTCCCGGGCAAGCTGGTCGATGAGGGTGTAAATGGCGTATTTTGCTCCCACATCGATTCCTCGAGTCGGTTCGTCAAAAATGAGCACCTTTGCATTGCGGAACAACCATTTGGCCACGACCACTTTTTGCTGATTGCCACCGCTTAGATTTTTCACGATCTGGTATACCGATGGCGTACGGATGTCGAGTTCTTTAATATAGTGTTCAGCGGCTGCCCTTTCCTTGGCGAAGGAGATGACCCCCATGGGGCTTGATACTGCTTCGGTGTTGGCCATGGTGATGTTTTCGCTGAGTAACATCTCTACGGCCAGTCCAGAAAGCTTTCGGTCTTCGGGCAGGTATCCGATGCCAGCATGAATGGCGTCGATAGGGGAGCGAATATCGATTTTTTGCCCGTAGAGGTAAATTTCTCCGCTATCCTTGGGATCCGCGCCGAAGATGATCCGGGCCAGCTCCGTACGCCCTGCGCCCATAAGCCCACCGATGCCGAGGATTTCACCTGCGTAAAGGCAGAAAGAAATGTCCTCTATCACACCGGCCCGGGTAAGATTGCGGACTTCGAAAATGACTCGATCTGTGGGAGTGGAAGTACGGGGTGGGAACTTATGCTCCAGCGTTCTCCCTACCATTTTACTGACCAGCTCTTCAAGGGTGATTTCGTTGTAATTGTACGTGCCAACGTATTTTCCATCTCGGAGAATGGTGACCCGATCCACGATGTGTTTGAGTTCTTCCAGACGGTGGGAAATGTAAATGATCCCGGTGCCTTGACTGCGAAGCCGATGGATGACTTTGAAAAGTTCTTCCACTTCTGATTCGGTGAGCGCTGAAGTTGGTTCGTCCATGATCAGGACATCCGCATTGAGAGAAAGGGCTTTGGCAATTTCCACCATTTGTCTTTTGGAGAGAGGTAGGGCATAAACAGGGGTGGTGGGATCGATGTCAACGTGAAGCTGTGCCAGAATTTCTTTGGTATCTCGATTCATTTTCTGGTCGTCTATGTATCCACCAAAACGGAGCGGTTCGCGGCCGATAAAGATATTTTGAGCAACGGTAAGGTGAGGCATCAGGTTGAGTTCCTGGTAAATAATGCTGATTCCTGCTTGTTGTGCCTCATGAGGGTTGTGGAAAGCAACCGGTTTCTCTTTGTAGAAAATCGTCCCCTCATCTGGTTGGTAAACACCGCTTAAAATTTTCATCAGGGTTGATTTTCCCGCTCCATTTTCGCCAACCAGGGCGTGAATCTCTCCTTTGTAGAGTTCAAAAGAAACCCGATCCAGTGCCAAAACTCCGGGAAATCGCTTGGTTACATTTTCAACTCGTAACAATTTTTCAGGCATGTTTTTTCACCAACGTCGATTTCATATAGGGTATTTTGATGATACCCAACCGTATCGATGAAAGTCAATGGAATGAACCTCGGGCGCTCGTTTTTCCATATTTTCGTAATCAAAAGTTACTTGAATCCAGTTTTGGTGAGGATTACAATGCGTTTTTTTTGCGAAACAATGCGAAAATTTTGCGTGCTTTCAACAAAAAATCTTGGTTGACGAGATAGGGGAGGCAAAAGAGAAATCGATTGACCAAAATGAGGATGGCAGTATTCCCATGTCAGAAAAGGGCAATGGCGCATGTGTCAGGAGGATGGTCAGAATTTTTGAGCCGGAGGTGACTCTCTCTTGGGATGAGGTATCCTACTTTTCAAAGGTGTCAGGAGTGGTAGGGAGGGGGATAAGGGAGAGGGTTTGAGCGCTTCCGCTTTTGGGAGATATTTATCCTGTGCCTGTAGAGCGTTGCAAATTTGGATCAAATGTGGTATATTTCCCCCACAACGACTTCAAATATCTGAAAAAGCGAGGAAGGGAAGGAGTAAACACTTCCTGAGCAGACAGAGAGCCTGGGTGATGCTGAAAGCAGGTGCCAGGAGTGTTGAAGCTCGTCCCGGAGTGGCAGGCTGAAAGGGAAGTAGGCTGCACGGAGGTCCTCCGTTAAAGGATTTGAGAGACCCGTTTGTGGGTAAGAAGGGTGGTACCGCGGGGAATACCCCTCGTCCCTTGGTGGGGCGAGGGGTATTTTGTTATCAAAAAAGACCGTAAAGGAGGAAGAGTTGATGAGAAGCGATCAGATAAAAGTGGGTGTAGAACGGTGCCCTCACCGGGCGCTCCTTTTTGCTACCGGAGTGACAAGGAAGGCGTTGGCGAGACCCCTGATTGGGATTGCCAGTGCCTTTTCGGATCTTGTTCCTGGACATATCCATATGCGGGAATTAGAACGGTTTATTGAACGGGGTGTGGAAGCAGGGGGCGGTACTCCCTTTGTGTTTGGTACCCCGGCCATCTGTGATGGAATTGCCATGGGGCATGAGGGAATGCGTTTTTCACTTCCCAGCCGGGATGTGATTGCCGATGGGGTGGAAGCAGTAGTCAAGGGCCACGCCTTGGATGGTCTGGTGTTGCTCACTGACTGTGACAAGATTACCCCGGGGATGCTCATGGCAGCGGCAAGGCTTGACCTCCCCACTATTGTGGTTACCGCGGGTCCCATGCTTTCGGGGAGATATAAAAAGAAAAAGCTCGCTTTCGTGCGGGACACCTTTGAGGCGGTGGGAAGATACTATAAAGGAGAATTATCTTTAGAGGAACTTGAGCGGATCGAGATGGAGGCCTGTCCGGGGGGGGGATCTTGTCAGGGATTGTATACCGCCAACACCATGGCCTGTTTGACCGAGGCCATGGGGATGAGTTTGCCGTACTGTGCCACGGCGCTGGCGGTTTCAGCGGAAAAGCGGCGAATTGCCTACGAGAGTGGGATGCGGATTGTGGAACTGGTGCGACAGGGTCTTTCGGCGCGGAAAGTCATGGATGCGGTTTCCATCCGCAACGCCATCAGGATGGATCTGGCGCTGGGGGGTTCCACCAATACGGTGTTGCATTTGCTGGCCCTGGCCAAAGAATTGGACCTCGCGGAGATTGCCCTTTCAACCTTTGATGAACTTTCGCGGCAGGTCCCACACCTGGTGATGCTTGAGCCGGCAGGAGAACTCTATATGGAGGACCTCCACTTTGCCGGGGGAATCCCGGCCATGGCCAAAACCCTGGGGGGGATTCTTGAGGATCACATCACCGTTTCTGGAAAATGGGTACGGGAGATTCAGGAATCGGTCGATTTCATCGATCGGGAGGTGATCCGCCCCCTTGATAATCCTCATTCGAAGGAGGGTGGCATTGCCATTCTCCATGGGTCGCTGGCTCCGGAAGGAGCGGTGGTGAAGCAGTCAGCGGTGCGTCCTGAAATGCGCACCTTCCGGGGGAAAGCGGTGTGCTTTGATAGTGAAGAGGCGGCCATGGAAGCCATCACCGGTGGTCGGATTGCCAAAGGTTCGGTGATCGTCATCCGGTTTGAGGGACCAAAAGGTGGTCCGGGGATGCGGGAGATGCTGGCTCCGACTTCGGCTGTGGTGGGAATGGGCCTTGCCGAACACGTGGCGCTGGTTACCGATGGGCGCTTTTCAGGTGGAACCCGGGGGCCCTGTATCGGCCACATCGCCCCGGAAGCTTTTGCGGGGGGTCCGATTGGGCTGGTGCGGGATGGTGACGAGATCCTCATTGATATTGGCAATCGAAAACTGGAACTCCTGGTGGAACCTTCCGAGCTGGAAAGACGACGCCGGGAATTTGTGTTGCCACCTGCCCGGTATAACCGGGGGTTACTGGCCCGGTATATCCAGTTGGCGCGTTCGGCGTCCGAGGGGGCAGGGATGCGATGAAAGGAGAGTGATCGCATTGAAGATGAAAGGTGCTCAGATTCTCATTGAGCTTTTGAAACAGGAAGGTGTCGAAGTTGTTTTTGGCTACCCCGGTGGAGCCGTCATCGATATTTACGATGTCCTGTTTGAAACACCGGAAATCCAGCATGTTCTCGTGCGCCACGAACAGGGTGCAGCCCATGCTGCTGATGGGTATGCCCGAAGCACCGGCAAAGTCGGGGTGTGCATGGCCACCTCTGGCCCTGGGGCCACAAATCTGGTTACCGGACTGGCCACGGCCTACATGGACTCGGTGCCGGTAGTGGCCATTACCGGGCAGGTGGGGACGCCCCTCATCGGAAAGGACTCGTTTCAGGAAGCCGATATCACCGGAATCACCATGCCCATCACCAAGCATAATTTTCTGGTGACCCGGGTGGAAGACCTGGCTACGGTGGTTCGGGAAGCCTTCTATATCGCTTCCACCGGCCGACCGGGACCGGTGGTGATCGATATTCCCAAAGATGTGCAGCAGAAGATGACCGAATTCGTGTTGCCGGAGAAGATTAGGATTCCCGGATATAAGCCCACTTATCGGGGGCACGTCAAGCAAATTGCCCTGGCGGCTTCGGCCATCATGAATGCCAGAAGACCCCTTCTTTACGTGGGAGGTGGAGTGGTTTCATCCGGTGCATCACCACACCTGGTGGAGCTGGCCGAGAAAGCCGATATCCCGGTGGTGCACACCCTGATGGGGAAAGGGGCCTTTCCCGAGAGTCACCGCTTGTCGCTGGGGATGCTGGGGATGCATGGGACCTACTGGGCTAATAAGGCGGTGATGAGTTGTGATCTTCTCATCGCTGTTGGGGCTCGCTTTGACGATCGGGTGACGGGGAGAATCGACAGTTTTGCCCCGCATGCGGAAATCATCCATATCGACATCGACCCGGCAGAGATTGGAAAGAACGTCAAAGCCGATATCCCCATTGTGGGTGACGCCCGGATGGTGCTGGCTGAACTCGTGAAGCGCATTGAATCCAAGACGAATCCCGAATGGTGGCAAGAAATCGAGGGATTCCGGAACGCCTATCGCCCGGTTTACAAAGCGGGTGAAGGAAAGTTGATGCCCAATTATGTCATCCAGGTGATTTACGAGAAAACCCATGGGGAAAATACGATTCTGGTCACCGACGTGGGACAGCACCAGATGTGGGCGGCGCAGGTGTACCGCTGTGAAAAACCCCGTACCTGGATCAGTTCGGGAGGGTTGGGAACCATGGGATATGGTCTTCCCGCGTCCATCGGGGCCCAGATCGGGAATCCCGACAAAAGGGTGGTGCTGGTAAGTGGTGATGGGAGTATCTTTATGAAAATCCAGGAACTGGTGACGGCGGTCAACTACTGCTTGCCCATCAAAATCTTCGTGATGAACAATTCCTATCTGGGGATGGTGCGTCAGTGGCAGGGGTGTCTGTACAAAGGGCGTTATTCCTGTACCCGGCTCAAGAATCCGGATCTGGTTACTCTGGCCCGGGCCTTTGGTGCAGAGGGCTTGGCGGTGGAGAGGGAAGAAGATCTGGAATCGACCATCGAAAAGGCGTTGAGCGTCAAGGATAAACCGGTTCTTGTGGACTGTCGGGTGGCGGAGGAAGAAAATGTCCTGCCCTTTGTTCCTCCCGGAAAGTCCCTGGATGAGATGATTTTGGGGTGAAGGAAGGAGGTGCCCTCTTGCAACATATCATTTCGGTTTTGGTGGAAAATAAGCCCAGAGTGCTGGCCCGGGTGGCGTCGCTTTTCGCCCGGCGGGGCTATAACATCGAGAGTTTGGCGGTGGGTCCGACTCAGGATCCGGCCATTTCCCGGATCACCCTGGTGGTGAATGGGAACGAGGACATCCTGGAGCAGATTACCAAACAGCTCTACAAACTCATCGAAGTGATTAAAGTGGGTGATTTCACCAATACAAGTTACGTGGACCGGGAACTGGCCCTCATCAAGGTGAACGCTCCGGCCACCGTGCGTGGGGAGGTGGCGCAGATTGCCGAAATCTTCCGGGCCAGAATCGTGGATATTGAGGAAAAAAGCCTCACCGTGGAAGTCACCGGCACTCCGGATAAAATCGACGCTCTGGAGCAACTGCTCCGCAAGTACGGCATCATTGAAATGACCCGAACGGGAAGAATTGCCTTGGCAAGAGGCAGTAAATCGCTATAAAAAGAGGGAGGTTTTACCTATGACCAAAGTGTACCATGATAACGACGCGGATCTTCAGGTTTTGAAGGGGAAACAAATCGCCATCATCGGTTTTGGGAGTCAGGGAAGTGCTCAGGCCCAGAACCTGCGGGATAGCGGTCTTTCTGTGATTGTGGCGGAGCTTCCGGGAACTCCCGGGTTTGAAAAGGCCAAGGCTGCCGGGTTTACTCCGGTGTCGGCTGAAGAAGCAACCCAGAAGGGGGATTTAATCCAGATTCTGGCTCCAGATCAGTATCAACCGACCATTTACCGTCAGTCCATCGCACCCTATTTGCGGGCTGGGCAGGCGCTGATGTTCTCACACGGGTTCAACATCCATTACCATCAGATTCTTCCCCCGCAAAACGTCGATGTGATTATGGTCGCTCCCAAAGGACCGGGGGATCTGGTCCGGCGGATGTACCAGGAAGGAAAAGGTGTACCATCGCTCATCGCGGTCTATCAGGATGCCACCGGTAAAGCCAAAGACCTGGCCCTGGCCTATGCGAAGGGAATTGGTGCCACCCGGGCAGGGGTGCTGGAAACCACTTTTGCAGAGGAGACCGAAACCGACCTCTTCGGGGAGCAGGCGGTTCTCTGTGGGGGGTTGACGGCCCTCATCAAAGCCGGTTTTGAAACCCTGGTCGAAGCCGGGTACCAGCCGGAAGTGGCCTACTTTGAATGCCTGCATGAGATGAAACTCATTGTGGACCTCGTGTATGAAGGGGGCCTGGCGTTAATGCGACATGTGGTGAGTGATACCGCAGAATACGGAGACCTCACCCGGGGTCCGAGAATTATCAATCAGTCCGTGCGGGAAGAGATGAAAAGGATTCTCGATGAAATCCAGGACGGAACTTTTGCCCGAGAATGGATTCTGGAAAACCAGGCCAATCGACCAGTGTATAATGCCCTGCGTAACAAGGACATGAACCATCTCATTGAAAAAGTGGGGAAAGAGTTGCGGAGCATGATGCCCTGGTTGAAAAAATAAGGAGGTGGGAAGGTGCGGACCATTCGGATTTTCGATACCACCCTGCGGGACGGAGAGCAATCTCCGGGTGTGGCGCTCAACGCCCAGGAGAAACTGGAGATTGCCCGGCAGTTGGCACGCCTGGGGGTGGATGTGATTGAGGCAGGGTTTCCCATCGCTTCGCCCGGGGATGCGGAAGCGGTGAAGGCCGTGGCTCAGAACGTGAAAGGGGTGGCAGTCTGTGGATTGGCCCGGTCCAAAGAACGGGATATCGATGTGGCCTGGGAATCACTCCGTGACGCCGAACACCCCATCATCCATACGTTTCTGGCCACCTCCGACATTCATCTCCGCCACAAATTACGCCTGTCTCGAGAGGAAGCCCTGGAGCAGGCGGTGTGGGCGGTGAAAAGGGCCAAAGGCTACGTGAGTGAGGTGGAATTTTCGGCCGAAGACGCCACCCGCTCTGACTGGGAATACTTGAGCCGGGTCTATGCTGCAGTCATCAAAGCCGGGGCCACCATCATCAACGTTCCCGATACCGTGGGGTACACCACTCCCGATGAAATGCGGGAGCTCATCCGGTATCTTTTTGAACACACCGAGGGAATTGAGAACGTGGTGGTGAGCATTCACTGCCACAATGACCTGGGTCTGGCAGTGGCCAATTCTCTTTCGGCGGTTCAGGCTGGAGCGGGGCAGGTGGAGTGCACCATTAATGGTATCGGGGAGCGGGCCGGGAATGCGGCCCTGGAAGAAGTGGTGATGTCCCTCTATGTGCGACAGGACCGTTTCCAGGTGAAAACCAACCTCAACTTTCAGGAGATTTACCGCACCAGCCGTCTGGTGAGTCGTCTCACCGGGATGCTGGTCCAGCCCAATAAGGCGGTGGTGGGCCAGAATGCCTTTGCCCATGAGTCGGGAATTCATCAGGACGGGGTGTTGAAGGAGAAGTTGACCTACGAGATCATGGATGCGCATCTCATCGGTCGGGAGGAGCGGGTCCTGGTTTTGGGGAAACACTCCGGGCGGCATGCCTTTGCCAAGAAACTCGAAGAACTGGGGTATACCCTCAGCGAAGAAGAAATGAACCAGGCCTTTGAGAAGTTCAAGAAGCTCGCCGACCAGAAAAAGGAAATCACCGAGGATGATCTCAAAGCCATCGTCTCCGAAGAGGTCACCAAACCTGAAGAAATCTACCGCCTTGATTTCGTCCACGTCTGTTCGGGAAACAATATCCTGCCCACGGCCACGGTGCGGTTGATCGAGCAGGATGGGAAAATCCTTGAAGGCGTGGCCACCGGGGTTGGGCCGGTTGATGCCGCCTATAAGGCTATCAGCAAGCTTCTGGGGATTTCTTCGAGCCTGGTTAACTATACGCTCCAATCCATAACCGGAGGAACTGAAGCTCTGGGGGAAGTGGTGGTGCGAATTATCGACGATCAGGGCGAGTATGTGGGGCGTGGTTCCAACCAGGATGTGGTGGTGGCCAGTGTCATGGCCTATCTTTCGGCAATCAATAAGATGGCCAAGCACAAGAGGCGTTTGAACCCACAGCACAATGGAGAGGGTTGATGGACGTGAAGATGACCATTACCGAGAAAATCATCGCTGCCCACGCTGAAAAAGAACGGGTGGTACCAGGTGAACTCGTCCGGGTAAAGGTGGACCTGGCTCTAGCTAACGACATCACCGCACCGCTCAGCATTAAAGAGCTGGAAAAACACGGAATCGATCAGATTGCCGACCCCGGGAAGGTGGTGCTGGTGGCGGACCACAACACCCCCTGCAAGGATATTCCCTCGGCCCAGAATGTGAAGTTGATGCGGGATTTTGCCCGGAAGTACGGCATTCCCCACTTTTTTGAAGGGGGAAACGTGGGCATTGAGCATGTGCTACTGCCGGAACTGGGTCTGGTGCTTCCCGGGGACCTCGTGGTGGGGGCCGATTCGCATACCTGTACCTATGGAGCCTTGGGGGCGTTTTCGACCGGCATGGGCAGTACCGATATCGCTGCGGCCTGGGCTCTGGGGGAGACCTGGCTCAAGGTGCCTGAGTCGCTCAGGTTCGTCTTTGAGGGAGAGCCTCAACCATTTGTGACCGGGAAGGACTTTATCCTCTTTACCATCGGCCAGATCGGTGTGGATGGAGCTCGTTACTGCGCGATGGAATTCACCGGTAGCGCCATTTCTCGTCTTTCCATGGATGAGCGATTCACCATGGCCAACATGGCCATTGAGGCTGGAGCGAAAAACGGAATTATGGAAGCAGATGAGAAGACCTTGCATTATGTCCGGAGCACGGGAGCCAGGCGGGAACCGAAACTCTATCGTTCCGACGCTGACGCCTGGTACCGGAATACCTTCACCATCGATGTGTCAAAGATTGAACCGCAGGTGGCCCTGCCCCACCTTCCCGAGAACACGAGATCAGTCCAGAGCCTTCCCCGCATTGAGATTCAGCAGGCCGTCATTGGCTCCTGTACCAACGGCCGAATTGAGGACCTGCGGATGGCTGCCTCGATTTTGCGGGGGCGGAAGGTCCATCCCGGGGTGAGACTCCTCATCTTTCCGGGAAGCCCCCGGGTGCTTCTGGAAGCCGAAAAAGAAGGATTGTTGCGGGTTTTCCTGGAGGCAGGAGCGGTGCTGGCACCGCCATCCTGTGGGCCATGCCTGGGGGGACATCTGGGAGTTCTGGCGGAAGGAGAACGATGCATTTCCACCACGAACCGCAATTTCGTAGGGCGCATGGGGCATGTAAAAAGCGAAGTGTATCTCGCCAATCCCTATATTGCGGCAAGTTCGGCAGTCCTCGGGTACATTGCCGGTCCAGACAAACTGTGAGGTGATACCGATGCTCATTCGAGGAAAAGTGATTAAGTTCGGCGATAACGTGGATACCGATGTGATCATCCCGGCGAGGTACCTCACCTCTTCTGACCCCATGGAACTGGCCCGCCACTGCATGGAGGACCTTGACCCCACCTTTGCGAAAAGGGTCACCAAGGAGACGGTACTTGTGGCCGGAAGAAACTTTGGCTGCGGGTCTTCCCGAGAGCATGCACCCCTTTCCATCAAAGCATCAGGGGTCCAGGCAGTAATCGCCGAGTCCTTTGCCCGGATTTTTTACCGGAATGCCATCAATATCGGTCTTCCGATTCTGGAATCCGCGGAGGCAGCACGGAGAATCAAAGAGGGCGATGAGGTAGAGATTACCCTTGAAACGGGTATTATCCGCAATTGCACCACCGGTGAAACCTTTCAGGCTCAGGCTTTCCCGCCCTTTTTGCAGGAAATCATCGCTCAGGGCGGGCTTATGAACCTGGTCAAAAAACGGGTCAGTTCCTGAGGCTGGTGATCGGGGCGGGGATTCGTCCACCTCTGCGGATGAATTGCCCGCCCTGATAGGGATTCACGTTGATAATGGTGGCTTCACCCAAGAGCCCCCCGAAAGAGGCTTTTTCGCCCGCTTTTTTTCCCGGTACCGGAATCAGTCGCACCCCCACGGTTTTGTGGTTGATGACCCCAATGGCCACTTCGTCACCGATGATGCAGGAGATCACCTCTTGCGGTGTGTCGCCCGGGATGGCAATCATATCCAGGCCCACCGAAGAAACGCTGGTCATGGCCTCCAGTTTCTCCAGGGATAGGGCACCCACTCGCACCGATTCGTCCATGCTGGCGTCTTCACTGACCGGGATGAAGGCACCGCTCAGTCCCCCCACAAACGATGAAGCCATGCTCCCGCCTTTTTTACAGGCGTCGGTAAGTAGTGCCAGTGCTAACGTCGACCCCCATCCACCGCACTTTTCCACGCCCATGGCCTCGATCACCTCGGCCACGCTATCACCCACTTTGGGGGTGGGAGCAAGCGATAGGTCCACAATCCCAAAGGACACTCCGATTTTTTCGGCCACTTCTCTCCCGATGAGTTCCCCCACCCGAGTGATTTTGAAGGCGGTGCGTTTCACAATCTCGGCCAGTTCCCCCAGATTCGCTTCCGGATGGCGGCGGATCATCTCCTTGACCACCCCTGGCCCGCTCACCCCCACATTGATGGCGGCGTCGGCTTCTCCGGGGCCGTGGAAGGCTCCGGCCATGAAGGGATTATCTTCCGGGGCGTTGGCAAAAACCACCAGTTTCGCGCAGCCCACTCCGTCACGACTTGCGGTGCGCCTGGCGGTTTCTGTAATCACTTCTCCCATGCGCAGGATGGCATCGACGTTGATTCCGGAGCGACTTGAAGCCACATTCACCGAACCACAGATGCGCTCCGTTTCGGATAATACCAGGGGCAGGGAATCGATGAGAAGGCGATCCCCGGGAGTGAAACCCTTGTGGACCAGAGCCGAAAATCCACCGATAAAGTCAATGCCCAGTTCCCGGGAGAGCCTGTCCAACTGTAAGGCGAGTTCCACAACCTCTTCTCCTTCTTTTCCGGTGAGAAGGAGTGCCACCGGCGAAACCGCCACCCGACAATTCACGATGGGAATCCCGTACTTGGTGGAAACCTCCTCTACCGTGGTGCGCAGGGGTGATGCCAGGTGTCGAATCTTTTCCGTGACTCCTTTGATGGTTGCAGAAAACGTCTCTCCCCGACAGTCGAGGATGTTGATTCCCAGGGTAACGGTCCGCACATCCAGGTTTTCCAGCTCCAGCATGCGCAGGGTTTCCAGGATCTCGGCGCGTTCAAAAAGCATGGCCCTGTCCTCCTAAATCCGGTGCATGGCCCGGAAAATCTGGGCGTGCTGCAGGTACACGGCTACGCCGATTTCCTCGCCTTTCTGCGCCAATTTTTCCCTTAACTCACCGATGTTCACCGTACACCGAGAGATGTCCCCCACAAGGATCATGGTAAAATATTCTCCCAGGATCTTCTGGGTAATGTCCTCGATATTCACCCCATGTTCGGCCAGACACGAAGTGATGGCAGCAATGATCCCGATGCGGTCTTTACCCACCACGGTGATCACCACTTTGTTTTTCCCCGCTTCTTCCTCTATTTCCCGAAAATCAGGGAGGCGTTTTTCTACCATCCTATAGCTCACCTCTTTTCCCTTTTTCGCTGAAAATGTGCGCCAGGCGCGTTGGTTCGGGTAAGCGATATTTTCCCGTTACTTTGAGGGTCCATTCACATGCCTGGGAAAATCCAATTCTATTCCCCGGAGAAACGAAAACCGGTTTCACTTTTGCCTTGGTGCGCACCACCAGTCCCACCGGTTTTCCCTGGTGTTCTAATATGGAAAAGTTGCCCCGTTCTTCCCCCGGAGGCGAGAATGTTCCCAGAAGCGGCTTTTTGGCCACTCCCACCGAGACGATCCCAAACACCACTCCCAGATGAGTGGCCAACCCCACTCCCCGGGGGTGAGCGATACCCTGTCCATCGAAGAAAAAAATCTGTGGTGTCACGGAGAGCCTGGAAAAGGCCTTTTCAATCACCGGTCCCTCGCGGAAAGAGAGAAACCCTGGAACGTATGGAAAGGAAGGTTGGCACCGCTCGCAGACCACTTCCACCACCTGGAGAGAAGGGAATTCCAGAACCACCACGGTACCGAATGAAACCCCCTCCCGATCGTAGGACACGTCCACTCCGGCAACCAGGTGAACTTCCTCTTCCCGATAGGGAAAATCAAACTCCACCAGGGATTGCATTTTTTCTTGTAAGCACATCGCCTCTTTGAGGCTCAGTCCGTACGGGAAATCATGACATTTCTTCATCATATAA
>JABUEZ010000030.1 GCA_013314795.1 Candidatus Profundicultor aquiphilus
CAGTGGGTATCTTCCGAACTCTTGGATGGCTTCAAAATATGCGAAAATGTTCTCGATAGGTGTATCGGGCTGAATATTATGGGAAGGAGCAACGATATATCCTCCCCCCTTGCCAGCTTCTTGAATTCTTCGTCTTACTTCTTCTTTAACCTCACCGGGATTTTTAAAAGGCAAAACTTCCTGTTCATCCACACCACCGAAGAGGACTAACTTTCCATGCCATTCTTTTTTCAATCTTTCCAGATTCATTCCCACAGCTTGAGGCTGGATGGGGTTAAGAATGTCGAGTCCAATTTCAACAAGGTCCGGGATAATGGGAAAAACGGAACCACAGGAATGGTAGGCAATCCGGAGGTCAGGATTCGCTTTTTTCCACTTTTGGAAGAGATACTGGTAGCGGGGTTTAAAATGTTTTCGGAATGCTTCTGGAGAAATGAGCATTCCCTTTTGGGTACCGAAGTCATCGCCTGCCCACAGCACATCGATACCAAGTTCAACCATTTTTTGACCACAGGGTAGAGCATATTCTTCAAGAATTCGATCGAGAAGCGTAAATATGTACTTCTTTTCTAAGGCAAGGTCGATGAGGAATTTTTCCATGCCCACCAGGTTCCACGAAAGTTCAAAAATGGTCGCTTCAAGATCGCCGATAACGGCATATGAAGAGGAATATGTCTGGATTTGCACCGTTGTCCTTTCCCACCTTTTGGAATCTAAGGCCAGAGGGAGAGGATAACTAAAGATATCTTCTGGGGTCTCGGCATTTTCCAGAGGCCTTTTGATAATCTCATCGTAGAAACCGATCCTCCTGTACATTAGGCTAAATTCATCGATAAGAGTGCCATCTTGCTTGATTCGTGTTGCTCCGTTTGTTCCTCTTCCCGGTCCTATGCCGATAGCATCGTTACCAAGACGGAGGAGAATCTGAGTATGGGAGATACGGGTGGAAAGGAATGAATCCTCCAATTCTAAGGGGAGGCCAAGAATTTCCCCCAGTTTTGCTGCCACCTGGGGTGTCAGAGTGGTAAAAGTTGGGACCCGGTCTCCCTCTTCAAAGTGAATGGCTTTTAAAAACCGTTCTCGGGGCATCATCCGTTTTCCAATCCCTTGGCGTGTGCTATGCGCACTTCTATACCCATTTCTTCTAAGGTTTTCATGGTTTGGGGGTCTATACCACTATCGGTGACAATGACATGGATTGCTGAAAGATCGGCGACTTTGAAAAAAGCCTGATCCTGAAATTTTTGGCTTTCGGCAACCACGATGACTTTTCGGGCAGAGCGGATCATAACCTTTTTAAGGTGCGCTTCGAGTTCGAAAGCGTCAGCAATGGCTTTTTGAGTCATAGAAATGGCTTTGGCACCCAGAAAAAGGCAATCAGCAAGGTAATTCTGGATTGCTGCTTCTGCCTGAGGGCCGACAAAAGACATGGAAAGAGGGTGAAGGGTGCCGCCGGTGGCAATAACACTTACGTTTGGGTTGTGAGCGAGGGAAATGCAGATATCAAGAGAGGTGGTGAGAATGGTGACTCGATTGGCCGGGTCGATGTTTCGAGCTACCTGCAAAGCGGTGGTACTGGCATCAAAGATGAGGGAGTCTCCGTCTTCGATGAGTTTTGCTCCTTCTTTGCCGATGGCTTCTTTGATTTCAGGATTGGTAATCTCGCGAAGGGAAAAGGGTATTTCCACGCTGCCCTTTTTGACTCGCACAGCACCACCATAAATACGTCGCAGGAGTTTTTGGTCGTCTAGGATTTTGAGGTCTTGGCGGATTGTGTCTTCGCTGACTCCGAAAATTTCTTTGAGTTCTTTCACCGAAACGGTTTTTTTCTCTTCCAGAATCCCCAGGATTTTCAACCTTCGCTCTTCGGCAATCATTAAAAATCCCCCTTAATATTTCATAAATAATTTTATTATTTATATCTAACTTTTTCAAATCTTCAATAAGAAACTGTATCAAATTGGGAACGAATTTGGAAAGATTATCAGATAGCAGTTTTTCAAATATTGAGCAAAAATTTTGTCTCTCGAAGAATATTTTTGGAACGTTTTCCTTGACGCAGAGTAGAAGAAAGAGTATGTTACAATAGCACGCTTGAAGAGAAGGAATGAAAATGAGAGGAAAGTGCCTTTTTGGACCGGTATGGTCAAGACGTTTGGGAAGTTCGCTGGGAATTAACCTGACACCGTATAAAACCTGTGATCTTGACTGTGTTTATTGCGAGTGTGGTGTTACCACAGTTTTGACCGTAAGACGTAAAGAGTACATCTCCCCAGAAGAGGTTATAGAAAATCTGGCCCGTTACAGGGAATCCTTGCGATTTCGGGAAGCTCCTCCCTCATATCTGACCTTTGCCGGTTTTGGAGAGCCGACTCTCAATAGTGGACTTGGGAAAATTGTCCGCTTCATCAAAGAGCATTTTCCTCAGAGTCGGTTAGCTCTGATTACCAATGGCACGCTCTTTGGTTATTATCCGGAACTTTTTGCAGAAGTCGAAGGTGTAGATCTTCTGATTCCTTCTCTAGATGCCGGTCTAGAAACAACATTTGAGGGTATTAATCGCCCTCATCCATCCCTTGATTTTGGACGATATGTCCAGGGTTTGATCCGGTTGCGAGAGCATTTTCGAGGGGAAATCTGGTTGGAAGTGTTCATCGTAGAGGGGTTGAATGATACTGAGCAGGAAATTGAAGCATTGAAGGAGAAAATAAATCGTATTTCTCCCCACCGGGTACACATCAACTCGGTGGATAGGAATCCTGCCGAGGACTGGGTTCGGGCCCCTTCCTGGGAAAGATTGCAACAGATTGCTCAGGTCTTGAAAGGGGAGGTTATTGTGTCTTCTCCCGCGTGCGTTCTTTCTCCGTCGCATCCTTGAGGGCCTTTATGTAGCGTTCGTCTGTTCCGCAGCAACCACCTATGATCTGGACGTTCAGGGCAAGGAGATCTATTGCTCCCCTGGCAAAGTCCTCCGGGGTTTCGGTATAGACCACTGTTTCTCCCCTGAGCTGAGGCACCCCGGCATTGGGTTTGGCTGAGAGAAAGAGGTGGGGATGGTGTTTCCGGTACTCGGCCATAATTGCAATCATCTCTTTCATTCCCGTTCCACAGTTTGCACCTAAACTCAGAATTGGAAGGGTAGAGAAAGTTGAAACGAGAGATTCTGGCGTTTCTCCAAGAAGTGTGGCAAATTTGTTTCCCCGGCGGTCAAAGGTGAAGCTCACCATGGCCTTCCCTCCGGTTTCATGTACTGCCTCGAAGGCGAGCATGGCTTCCTGTGAAGAATTGAAGGTTTCTAAATGAAAGAACTCAATCCCCGCTTCGCGTAAAATCTCAACCTGTTCCTGAAAAGTATCCCTAGCCTTTTGATGGGTCAGGTCTCCAAATGGTTCCAGGAATTCACCCAGTGGCCCTATGGAAGCAAGGAGTACTACGCCCGGTTTTAAAGTGGAACGAGCAATTGATACTGCCTGACGGTTAATATCCCGGATTTTTTCTGCCAGATTATATTTCTGCAAACGCAGGCGGTTGGCACCAAAGGTATTGGTCTGAATGAGGTCTGCACCGGCATCCACATAGCTCTGGTGAATTTCTCGAACTATTTCTGGGTGAGAAAGGTTCCACTCCTCAGGGGGATATCCTGCTGGAAGTCCCTTTTTCTGCAATCGTGTTCCCATGGCGCCGTCAAAAATGAGGACTTTTTGAGACAGAAGTTCTCGGAACATCCCATCACCCCCGTTCCTCGCTAATTTTTTGCATAAACTCGTTTACCCTGATCCATGTTTTCTTCTTGGCTGATTCCACGGTGGCACAGGTCAAAGCGAAAGTTCGGATGTTGTCCGCAAGAGAGGTTAATGGAGCACGGTTTTCCAGGATGGAGGAACAGAATTCCTGGAGTGCCTGTATCCTTCCATCTGTTTCATACCGTTGAAAAGGTAAGCCCTCTTTTTTCCCTTCTCGATTAGTGAAAAAAAGGAGGTCGTTTTCCAAGGAAAGAGTACCCTGGTCTCCAAAAAGGTGAATGTTTCCGTTCCATGGAGTTGTCTGACCAAAGCTCACCCAGCTTCCAAAGTAGTTAATCCGAATGCCCCCTTCGAAGAGTAAATTTCCGGTTGCGGCAGCGTTTCCTCGAAACCAGCTCCAGGGAGGGTTGAATCCCTCCATAACAATCCACTCTGCTTCTTTGCCTAATACAAAGCGCAGAATGTCAAAATGGTGAATGCTCATGTCTTCGAGGAGTGGATATTCCATTTCCTCGCGCCAGCCGCCGAAGCGCCATGCTTTGTGAAAAGTATACGTTCCATAGCTTATTTGTCCGCAGATACCTTCGTCGAGGGCTCTTTTGAGGGCCTGGATCTCTGGTTTAAAGCGGTAATTCTGGCTTACCATGTAGACGAGTTTTGGGTTTTGACGCCAGACTCGGTAGATAGCCAGGGCGTTTTCGAAGGTATCAGCCAGGGGTTTCTCCGAAAGGACATGGAGATTGGCTGTCAAGGTCTTTTCGGCTACCTCTCGATGGAACCGGTTTGGTACCGCAATGAGGACTGCCTGGACCTGAACCTTCTGCAAGGCTTCTTCCAGATTGGCAAAGGTAGGGATATCCCGATCACCAAAACGACTCTGGAAACGCTCTCTGGCTTCTTTCGTCACGTCCACAAGGCCTCGAAGCTCACTGTATGGGGAGCGCACGAGAAGGTCGGTCCAACCTTCACCGAAAAGCCCATATCCTACTTGAAGAAAAGCAATTTTTGCCATACTCAACTCCTTTTAGAGGAAATGCTGACGTGGTTCAATTATAACATACGTAGAAGAGATGATGCAGGACATTGTGGCGCCGGGCTTTCAACCAGGAATTTGGACCGGGGAATCCTTCCCTTGTAAACTGGGCATGAGGGTATTATCATATTGCTACGCGTTCTGGTTTGGAGGTGACACAGGGTGAAAGAAAGGGTACGATTTTTGGCTTTTTCAGGAATTGGAATTGCACTTGTGGCAGTAATGACCATGATGATTCAGATTCCCATTCCCCAGACCAGGGGATATATCAACCTGGGTGATGCCATAATTCTGGTTCTGGCTCTTCTTTTCGGATGGAAGGTGGGGTTTTTAGCCGGGGGTTTTGGTTCGGCTCTGGCTGATATTCTGGGTGGTTATGCTCACTGGGCGCCTTTTACCCTGATTATCAAGGGCATAGAAGGATTGCTTGTGGGTCTTCTTGCCTCCCCCGAGAAAAAGTGGAGTACCAGGTTTCTTTTCTGTATTCTGGGAGGTCTGGAAATGGTCGGAGGATATTTCTTGGTAGAAACCGTTATCTATGGTCAGGGTGCAGCGCTTGCTGAGCTCCCCGGTAATTTGCTCCAGGCAGGAGCAAGTATAGCTATTGCTCCCCTTTTTACTTATCTTGTAAGTCGGGTGGAGGGGATGAGTGTTCATAGGGCGTAAGGACTTTTTCCTTTTTGGGACTAATTTTGCGAAGAACTTCTTCTTCAATGTCTGGAAAAGCATGGAGAAGACGGTGGACCAGATGGGGCAGGTTCTCCGCTGTTTTTCCTTCGAAGCGAAGTGTATACATGGGTTCGGTAACAGAGGGGCGAATGAGTGCCCATCCGTCTTCCCATGTGACTCGCAAGCCGTCTTCTTTAGAAACTTGACCGCCTAAAGGCATTTTCTCCAGAAGTGCAAGCAGTGTTTCCCTTCCTTTTCTGGGAATGCGAATATCTGGTGTGGTAGCAAATGAAGGAAAGCTTTTGAGGTACTCGCTAAGAGGGAAGTCCATGTTTGAGAGATAAAAAAGGAAAAGCCCTGCGGCATAGAGACCGTCATCCCTTTTCAGTTCTCGAAAAAAGTAATGACCGGAAAGCTCTCCAGCCATGAGGGCTTCCTCCCGGACAAGGCGGTTTTTGATATAAGCGTGTCCGGACCGTTCAGGTATGGGAATACCCCCAGCTTTTTTAATTTCTTGTGCTACTACCGAAGAACACTTGAGGTCATAGATAAATTTTTGAGGTTTTGGGAATCTGGTCATATGTTCCCGGATGAAAAAAATCATCCCGTACTCACCTTCCAGAATTTTGCCGTCGTTTCCTGCAAAGACCACCCGATCGCCATCACCATCAAAGGCAATTCCTGCTGCTGAATGTGTTTCCTGGACAGTTATGCTGAGTCTTTGAAGATTTTCTGGTTGCGACGGGTTGGGAGGACGATTTGGAAATCGCCCATCTGGTTCGCAGAAGAGAGGTATGACCTGATATCCCAGTTGTTCCAGGAGTTTTGGGGCAATAGACGAACAACTTCCGTTTCCGCAGTCCACCACTACCTGAAGCGATTTTTTGGGAAGGGGAAGAAGATGGGTAAGAAATTGCAAGTATTCGTTTTCCAGAGACCGCATGGTTCGAGTTTGCATGGGTAACGATCGGAAATCCTTTGTTTCCACTTTTTGGGCCAGTATCTTTAGATCCTGGGGGTGGGGAGGACGATTTTCCCAGGCTATTTTGATTCCGTTGTACTGGGGGGGATTATGGGACGCAGTAATCATCAGTCCTCCCTGAGCTTTGAGGTGGTCGATGGCGAAGTAAAAAAGAGGTGTGGGCACGGTTCCAATGTCTTCCACCTGCCCACCAGAATCCATGATTCCCCGAATAAGGGCTTCTCGAAGTGAGGGAGTATGAGTGCGCACATCTCCTCCCACTACGATTCGGGACTCTATAGGCAGAAGAGAAGCAAAAGCTCTCCCAATGAGGTACGCCTTTTCTTCCTGGAATTCTTCGGGTACAATTCCCCGGATGTCGCAGTCTTTGAAAATGCTCATTCTGCTCCCCCTTTCCTCGAGTGAGTAGAAATATGAACCTGGAGGATTTCTATTTCCTTCTGATGTTCAAAGAGTGCACAGGCGTATTCTTTTCTTTGCAAAAGCCCTGGCTGGCTACGAATACTCTGTAAAAAGGAAGAATTGCAGGCAGATTTTAAACCGCCGTTGCGGACATTATCGTGGGAATAAGGAGAAAACGGACACGGCTCCACATCTCCCTGGGAATTAATGTGGAAAAAACCTTTGCCGGCTCCTGAGCAGGTATTTGTTGCTCCATATTCGTCATGGGGGAACTGGACTATGGTTATGGATTTGGTTTTACGGAGATTCAGAACCTGTTTCCGAAATTTCTCTCTCATTTCTTGAGGGATTATCCAGTCTTCCTGAGTTCCTTCTCCGCAGGGCACGTACTCGGTGAAAAACCCCAAAGCGCAGCCGGCGGAGTTCATGGTGCTGAGGAATTCTTCCGAAAGAACGCTCTGCATATTTTTGCGGGTGGTGGTTACGGCGAATCCGTAAAGCAACCCGGCTTTTCTCATTAGCGTCATGGCCTGAATGGCCCGATGATATGCGCCTTCACCTCTGCGCTCGTCCGTTTCGTCTTTATTCCCTTCGATACTCACAAGAACAATCGTATTGCCTGATTGAACCATCCTCTGGGCAAGTGCTGGTGAAAGATAGGATCCATTGGTGATGACTACAAACAGGAGTTTGGGGTGATTTTCTAAAAGAGCAACAAAATCTTCTCTTGAAAATGGTTCTCCTCCGGTGACAACAACCGAAGTGATACCCAGCATTTCTGCTTCCTGGAAGATTTTGTCCAATTCTTCAAAAGAAAGTTCATTCTGGTCATTTCTTCCTCTTGAATAACAACCCAGACAGGCATAATTACACTTCATAGTGGGACTTATGGCGAGAACCATCGGAATGATTCCCTCTACATTTTTGGCCATCCTGCGCCTTCTTAAGTTGGCCAGAAAGAATCTCATCATAATTCTGAGAAGAAAAAGCAACCTCCAGGGGTTCCTTAACCCCCATTTTACGACTGCGATAACTACCAAATGTCCCACGCCAGCATCCTTTTGCGTGCTTCTACTCAATTTGATCGCTCCTTTGAGTTTTACCTGTAACAACAACATCCCATTCTATCACAGAACGGGGTGAATTGTGGCAGATAAGAACAGCCTGGTTTTAGCCAATAATGCAGTTTGAAAGTTTATTTGATGAAATCCTGATGTCCCGGTGCCTGGGTGGTAGGACTTGCGGTGGGAAGGGATTCCTGCCCGGTTGTCACAGAATTTTTTTGGCCACATCCTGTGAGAAAGAGAAAAACGAGAAAGAAAATAAGAAGAAAGAGTTTTTTGTTCATTCTTTTCCTCCTCTGTAAAAATCATCAAAAAGTATTATATAACGGTTTTCCTGGTAACGTTCCCCTTTTGTTTTTTCTAGATTGGAAAGAAAATGTTCCACCGACACTGGACTCGTGGTTTTTGCAGAGGAGAATCCAAGAAAGAGAATACCACACAAGAATAAGCTTAAATACTTGCTGGAAGAAGGTCGTAACCCTTTCTGGGGTGAGCGAGGGGATTCGAACCCCCAACCCCTGGAGCCACAGTCCAGTGCTCTGACCGTTGAGCCACGCTCACCACCGAGAACATGGAAATTTTACACCGAGTTAGGTAAAGAATCAAGGTGGTATGTTTTGGGTGATTCTGGTGTGGGAATTGCTTATGTCTTCATTCATTGACGACTGGGAAAAAAGTTTTGGCATAATATTTTATATTGAGATTGTAAAAAGCGAATGGGGCAAATATCATGAGAAAGTTTTTGGTTTGGATAGGGGTATTCGTTATTTTGGGTTTTTTAATGGCAGGGTGTGGAGTGCGCTGGCAGATCAAGGACACCTGGATCTACGTGTATGAAAATTCTTCTCAGGGGATTACCCTGCCCCTACAGGGGGCTCTGGTTTCGGTTGCTGGAGAAGGATATACCGGAACCAGGTACACCAATGAAGATGGAAAAGCCTTCTTTCAGGTTCCGCCGGGAACTTACACGGTTCAGGTGAGTAAGAGTGGATACACTACGGTGACTGATACGATCACGATTTATACCCTTGAATTGACGCCGGGGAGGTATTACTATGTGCTTGTTCCGCAAGGGGGGTAAAATATATCTTTCGTTAAGTACCGTGAGTCTTCTGGGTTTTCTATTTCTGGGCGGATGTTTTTTGGGAAATTCTCCTCGCCTTCCTGTAACGGTAGCGCTGGTTGGTCTGGAGGGTAAGGTGGTTGATATGCAAACTGGGAAAGGTGTTGCCGGGGCACGGGTTGTGGTGAGGGATTATCCCGATAGGAATGACCTGACGGCTTCGGATGGATCCTTTTTTATTCCCAGGGTTCCGGCTGGAAGGCAGGTTCTGGTGGTCAGTGTTGCCGGATATGTGGCCAAAAGTCAGGCAATCAATATTCCGGAGACGGGCACTTTCAAAGTTACCGTTGAGCTTTCGCCACTTTTAGGTAAGGTTACTGGTTTTGTATGGGATGAAAATGGTAAACCTGTGGCTGGGGCTCAGATTACCATTGATAGAGAGTATACGGCTACAACTCAGGCAAACGGTAGCTTCAGTCTTTCCAATTTACCGGTGGGGACCTTTGTGTTAACGGTTGAGAAAGAGGGGTTAGTACCCTATGCGGGAGAAGTGGAGATTCAGGCGTCTTCGGTTACGGTTGTGAATGTGGTTTTAAAGACTCCGGCACCTGGGGAAAAGGAATGGTAAAATAGGAAAGAAAAAATTGGGGAGGATGATCGATTTGGTGGAGGGCTTCGATCTCGGTCGATACATAGGTGTATTTCTGGAAGAGGTGGAGGAACATATTGGGAACCTGGAAGAGAATCTGGTGCAGCTTGAAAGGGATCCGGAAAACCAGGGCTTGGTGCAGTCGATCTTTCGTTCTTTCCATACCGTCAAAGGTTCTTCGAGTTCCATGGGTTTTCAACGAATGATGGAACTTGCTCATCTCATGGAGAACCTTCTGGATGGGGTGAGAAACAAAAATATTGTTGTAACCCCTTCTCTTATAGATGTCTTGCTCCGGGGCGTGGATCTTTTGAAAAACATAAAGGATGCCGTAGCTCTGGAGGGAAAAGAGCCAGAGATTGATATCCAGGATATCGTGGAAAACTTGAAAGTTTTCTTAAAGCGTCGAGAAGAATCTCAATCACCTTTGGAGACTCCTCTTGTATCGGAAAGAAAAGACGATTCTGTGCCGGGGGAGGAAGCGGCGATCTCTCCTTCTCAGAAAGAGTATCTGGTGCGGGTTTATCTGGCTTTGGAGTGTTCGATGAAGGGTGTGCGATCGTATTTGGTTATCAATCGACTGCAGGAAAATAAGGTTGAAATTGTGTCTACCACTCCCCCCCTTTCTGATTTAGAAAGTGAACGTTTTGGGCAGAGTTTTGAGATAGTGATTCGCACCTTCCTTTCCGAAGAAGAAATTCGAAAAATGGTGGAATCAGTAGCTGAAGTGGAGAGAGTGGAAATCGAAATGCGAGAGGAAACGCTTGAGGTTAGGGAGGAAGAGAAAGAAGAAAAACAGATGATTTCCACGGCTGAGCAGAAAAAAACTGCAAAAAGTCTCAAAAAAACGGTCCGGGTGGATGTGGACCGGTTAGATGCTCTCCTGAATCTGGTGGGGGAGTTGGTGATTGACCGGGCGAGGTTAGGTGATACCATCCAGCGTCTGCGAGAGTTTAAGGAACTTTCCCATTTACGTGATTTGTTGGCTGATACCAATACCCATATCGGACGAATTATTAATGAACTTCAAATGGAGATCATGAAAGCGAGGATGTTGCCTCTGGCAGAGGTTTTTAACCGTTTTCCCCGAATGGTACGAGATATTGCTCGGAATTCTGGGAAAGAGGTTGATTTCATAGTCCAGGGAGAGGAGACCGAACTTGACCGTTCCCTTTTGGAAGAAATCACCGATCCGCTCATTCATCTTCTGCGCAACGCTGTGGACCACGGTATTGAGTCTCGTGAGGAGAGAATCAGTCGAGGAAAGTCACCCCGGGGAAAAGTTCTTTTGAAGGCCTATCAGGAGGAAAATTCTGTGGTCATTATGGTTCAGGATGACGGACGCGGCCTGGATACTGGAAAAATCAGGAGTAAGGCCTTACGGCTCGGACTGGTCTCGCAGGAAGAACTTGACAAGATGAGCGATCGTGAGGTTATGGAATTCATCTTTTACCCGGGTTTTTCGACCAATGACCAGGTTACCAGTGTTTCAGGACGTGGAGTGGGGATGGACATCGTCCGGAGAAATATGGAGAGAGTCAACGGACAGGTGAGTATAGAAAGTGAAGAAGGTAAAGGGACCACCTTTTATTTGAGGCTTCCGCTGACTCTGGCAATTATTCGGGCACTTCTGGTCAAGGTAGATGGGGGAATCTACTCGATTCCTCTGGCTGATGTGGTGGAAATTGAGAAAGTGAAAAAAGAAAATACCTATTGGGTGAATAAAACCCTTACTGCTCTCTTTCGGGGGAGAGTTTTAAGCCTTCTGCGCTTGAAGGATCTTTTACAGTCCAAAAAAGCTGAGTACTTTGAGGGAGAAACGGTACCGGAAGTTCTTTATACTGTGGTGGTCAATGCGGCTCGAACTATGGCAGGATTAGTGGTGGACGAGATTATTGGGGAACAGGAAATCGTCATTAAATCGCTGGGTTCCTATATTGGTGATGTGCGTGGGTTGAGCGGGGCAACCATTCTGGGAGACGGAAGGGTGTCGCTTATTGTGGATGTGCCGAGCTTACTCTGGAAAAACTTTCAGATGGGGGGTTAAGGAATCATGCCGGGTCGAATTATGATCGTGGATGATGCTGCGTTTATGCGGATGATGTTAAAGGACATTTTGGTCAAAAATGGATATGAAGTGGTGGCAGAAGCAAGCAACGGAAAAGAAGCGGTTTTGAAGTATGAAGAAACGAAACCAGACCTGGTAACCATGGACATCACCATGCCGGAGATGGACGGCATTTCGGCGGTGAAAGAGATTCGTAAAAAAGACCCCCAGGCGCGCATCATCATGTGTAGCGCTATGGGCCAGCAGGCCATGGTGGTGGATGCAATTCAAGCAGGGGCTCGTGATTTTGTGGTGAAGCCCTTTAAACCGGACAGAGTTGTGGAGGCGATCAAAAAGGTTCTGGGGAATTAAAAAGCAAAAACGATGGAAGAGGATTGGAGTAATCTCAGATTTCTTTTGAGGGTGCTTCGACGCCGGTGGAAATTAATTCTGGTGGCCCTCTGGCAGATCGAAGAAAAGGCCATTTGTTATAATGGGATTTCCTTATATAAATCAGTCCTGGCCACATATTTGGAAAAAAATGTTCCTGAAGATGGCCAGGAGTTCCTTCTTTCTCAAGATGAGAGGAAGAAAGTTATAGTGCGTGTGATGGGTATCGATGGAAAGACCCTCTTTCTCTGGGGAAAGGCTTTTTCTGATAGGTCTTCGCTACCCCCCAAAGAGCTTGCTCTCATAAAAAAAGAAATCTTGCGTTGTTTTCAGGTTTCTTCCTTTTTTTCTTCGTTCGTAATGCAATTTCCTTTGGGGTTGGTTATCGCCTCTTTGGATGAAGGGCGAATTATCGATTGGAACCCGCGCCTGGAAATGATCACCGGTTGGTTGAAGAAAGAGGTGCAGAGAAAAACGCTTGCCGAAGTTTTTCTCTTCTCTCCGGAAGAAACCGAAGAGATACGTCAGAACTTACTCTTTGGGGAAACGCTATTCCTGCGGAATATCAAAATTACAAACCGCTTTTCAGAGGAGCGCCTGCTTAACTTTCATTTTTTCCCCTGGAAGGTAGAAACAGTGGTTTCAATGGTGGCAATTGTGGAAGAC
>JABUEZ010000031.1 GCA_013314795.1 Candidatus Profundicultor aquiphilus
GACCCCATCCCCCTATTTTTCAAATCCTTATTTCCTGTTTGCCGATAAAAGGGACACCACCGGAAGAACACCGAGAGGAATAAGCATGGCAAAGGAACCAATGAGAGGAACAACCTGAGAACTAAAACCATAGTACCAGGATAATCCAAAACCTATGACTACACCACATATCATACTGACGATGGCCCCGGTAGCATTGGCTTTTTTCCAGTAAAGACCGTAAAGATAGGGGGCAAGGAAAGCCCCTGCGGTGGTTCCCCAGGAAATCGACATGAGATTAACGATAAAGGTGGGACGGTAAAAAGCGATGAGGAGGGAGAAAAACATAAATACCCCGCAGAGCATCCTCATCACCAGAATCGATTCTTTTTTCGAGCGCAGCGACAAAAGGTCAATGGCAATGGCCGAAGACGACACCAGCACGAGCGACGAGAGGGTAGACATGGACGCAGCAAAGATGAGGAGAAGAAGAATGATAGCAAAAGAAGTGGGCATAAACTGAGCAACCAGTTGAGGCATCAGAAGTTCGGGATTGGGTTTTCCACCTGCCTCAGGAAGCTTATCGAAGAAAAGGTGAGTCAGGGCTCCCGAGAAATATGCTCCAAAGGTACAGACAAAAGCAAAAATGGTAGCGATAACCGTTGCAGCGAAAATAACCTTTTCATTCTTGATGGAGTAGAACTTCTGCACCATCTGTGGCAACCCCCAGGCTCCAAGGCTCGTCAGGACCACCAGTCCAAACAGAGGCCAGAAACCAGGTGCTCCAACTGCACTCACCAATTTTGGATTTATCGCCCTTAGATTCGCTATCGCCTGAGTGAGTCCTCCTACCTCAGGCCGGCTCAGAACAAAGAAAATCAAAAGGAGCGCCCCGAAAAGCATGATAACTCCCTGCACCAGCCCGTTAATGCTGACCGCAAAGTATCCACCCATGATGAGGTATGCTCCGGTGAGCGCGGCCATGAGTAGAAGCGCATAAAAATACGGAATCCCCACCACAGCATCAAAGAGATAACTGAGACCCATGTATACCGAAGCAGAATAGGGCAACAAAAAAATAAAGATGATAAACGCTGAGAAAATTTTTAAGAAGTGGCTATCGTATCGCTTCTCAAGGAATTCGGGCATAGTCATTGTCCCCAATTTTTCGGTAACCTGTCTCGTCTTCTTGGCCAGAACCACCCATGCCAGGAGTGAACCAATGATGGCATTACCCACCACAATCCAGAGGCTGGACAAACCAAATCCCCAACCAATCCTTCCCGCATACCCCACAAAAAGTACGGCACTGAAGTAGGTCGTTCCATAGGCAAACGCCGAAACCCAGGGTCCTAAACTTCGATTGGCCAGAAAGAAATCTCCTACAGTTTTTGTCCGACGCATGCTGTAGTATCCAATAACCAGCATGACCACGATGTAAATGAAAAGAGCGACAATCTTCACTTGAATTTTTCCCTCCTCATAATTAATATTTTTGTTATGGAAATCGAAAAAGTTTTAACCATTCTACAAGAAGCAAAGAACACGTGGCAAGATGAGACCCTCAATGTTCTGGAAAAAAATCCCTTTTTGCTTCTGGTTGGAGGAATCCTGAGTCATCGCACCAAGGACGTAACCACAAGAGAAGCCCTGCAAAGGCTGGGAACAATCGCTCAAGACCCAAAATTGCTCCTTGCGATCCCTGAAGAAAAATTAGCGGCCATCATCTATCCGGTGGGTTTTTACCGCAGAAAAGCCGCAATCCTGCATCAGGTTGCTCGGATTTTGACTGAAGAATACCATGGACAGGTTCCGGATACCATGGAAGACCTTCTACGGTTACCTGGAGTGGGGAGAAAAACAGCAAACCTTGTCCTTTCGATTGCTTTCCGTAAACCAGCCATCTGCGTTGACACCCATGTTCACCGCATTGTGAATCGCTGGGGTTACGTCAAAACCAGAACTCCTGAGGAAACCGAGATAGCCCTACGAGAGAAGCTCCCAGTTTCTCACTGGATTACTTTTAACCACCTTCTGGTCGTATTCGGACAGAACGTGTGCCTTCCCCGCAAACCCAAATGTTTTGCCTGCCCGGTAGAGATATATTGTCCCAAAATCGGTGTTGACCACCAGCAACGCTCATGAAATACTGGATCACCTTTGGTTGCGCGTTTGTTCTCAGTCTGGGAATGTGTCGGACACTCCTCTTCCGCAAAAAATTTCCCCCGGGGTCTATCCTCTGGGGTTTATTCCTGATGCTCCTCCCTCTTCTTCTTCCCTACCGACTCATAGAAAAAATCCTGCTTGAGTGCGGTGGTGGAACAGGATGGGTATTCCTCTCCAATTATTCGACGAACCTTGTCGAGTTACTCACGCTATTTATTGTCCTGTTTCTTCTAAAGAACCAGGATGCAGAACTCTTTGCCCACAGGCAAGACGTTTTTCACCTTTCCTTCTTCTTTGGGCTTCACTTTGGATGGGGTAAGGCTCTTCGAGATTCATTGCTTGCATTCTTTCACCACTTTTCTACCTATTATGGCTACAGTCAGTTTATGATTTTCCCTTCTTTCTTTTACCTTGCTCTCAAGATTATGGAGGTTATCTTTGAAGCTCAGGTTGGTGCTCTTCTGGGAATAGCACTTTTCTTTCCGCGTGTTCCATCTCTCCAGCTTCCGCTTTTATTATTCCTCCTTGTCTTTAAAGGAATACCGGGATTTATGGAAACAGCCATTCAGTTTATTCCCAGATTTCGCTTTTTCTCTTCCCTTTATCCGATTAGTCTCCTTCCCCTCACAATAATTCTTGGGTTTGTGGTTATGCAGCGCCTTCTCCAACGGAAAGAGGAGGAAAAACCGTGAAGCCCTTGAAGCACTTTTTCTCTCTCATCATTTTTCTTTTTTTCATTTCTCCCGCCCTTGCCCAGGGAAACGTCTTCCACTATCAGATCCTCACTCCTCAGGGGGAGCAGGGACGACTCCAGTATACCATCGAGTCCCTCGACACCGGCTTTCGTGTCACTTCATCCCTCATTGATACACACGGCACCGTCAGAAAAAACTTTGAACTTTTTACCTCCGGCAACTGGGAACCAAGTCTCTCTTACAAATGGATCCAAACCCCAAGAGGAGAAGCATTGTTAGAATCGCGATACCAAGGAAAGACTGTTGAACTTCAGCTTCAAGCTCCCTGGGGAACCAAGAAAACACGTCTCCATTTTTCGCCCCCGGTTTTTGATTTTGAGGAAATACCATTTCTCTTCAGCCCCCTTTTGAGGGGGGAAATCAAGGGAGGAACCGTTTCCATCTTTATTCCGGTCTCAGGTATGTTCTGGAAAGGAAAATTTCAGCCAAGAGAAGAAAACGGAAATGAAATAACCCTTCGCTTTACTCTGGCTGGTGAAGTGATAATCCTGCGTTACCTCAAAAATCACCTGATGCCCGAGGAAATGCATTTTCCCCAGAGAGGATATACCCTCCTCTTACAGGATATCACTCATGGGGAAAATCAAGTGTTACCACCTGGCCAGCGTAAAGAGGGGGATTGATAATCATAGAATGAACCGCACCGCAGTGCCCACAGTGCAAATCCACCTGATGTTTGAAATCCAAAAAGACCCACTTTCCAAGATATTCACCGGGGGAAATAGACCCTACCTTTTCGCCATCCACATATAACTCGCCATATATATCTTCCCGGGAAGAGAGAAAATAAATAACTCCCACCCGGGTTTCAATCCCTATCCCCAGGCCTATGCGGCATCCAGAAAAAAGAACGCTAAAAAGAGTGACAAACGCAACAACCGCAAAAAGAGTTAAAATCCTCTTTGGCACACTACGTTATCTCTTTCCTTAGAGACTTATGGTATGGTTATGGTCTGGCCACTATAGGTGGGGCGGAAGGAACCGCTATAGGTTATTCCATCCAGGGCGCTCCACACCTCTATGGTGTGAGTTCGGTCAAGCTCAACCCGGATATAGCCGGTGCAGTAGGGCCCACCCCATCCATCGATCTGGGAACCGGTGTCTCTGCCGTCAATGTACACATATCCATAAATGTAGCTACTATAGGTACATATCTTCACATCCCCCATAATCGGTGGTTCTGGACCGACAATGACCACGCCGCTACATCCCGCAACCAAAAAGATCAAACTCAAAAGAACCAGAAATACAGGAATTTTTTTCACTTCGACACCTCCCCTCTCTTAAAAACCTAACATAATCCGAACTTATTTGTCAATAAAAACCACTTTCCCCTGTTCTACCTTTACCAATCCCGAAGCGGCCCGTTTTAGCCGATCCATAATGGCCCTCCCCAGCCCCTTTTCCTCAACCGGGAGAGCAATGATACCCTGGAAGGAAGACTTTTCCAGCTCCCGCAACAACGCAAAAAGATGACTGGCAGCCTCCTTTAAATCTCCCTTTTGACTTAAAACGAAGACGTTTTCTCCCTGCTCACAAATAGGAAAGGGAGCAAGAACGGCAAAATTTCCAAATTCTGAAAGAGGAAATTCCCGTACCTCTCCTTCAAAAAGGTAAAGGGGCAAACTGGGGGCATAATGCTTCCTGGTCATTCCCGGTGAAAGGATACGCCGAGAAGAAGAAACCATCTCTACCTTACCAACGACTGCTTCCAGCTCCTCCACACTCAGAGCCCCTGGTCGAAGAAGAAAAAATCGCCCTTCCTCCATAAGGAGTACAGTCGACTCTATCCCCAATTCACATTTTCCCCCATCCAGAATGAGGTCTACCCGATTACCGAGGTCCTTTTTGACGGCTTCAGCACTGGTGGGACTCACCCGACCGAACCGATTCGCACTGGGAGCTGCTATCGGAAGGTCAACCATCCTGATGAGGGAAAGCGCCACAGGGTGAGCAGGCATCCGTACCGCCACCGTAGGTAACCCAGCGGTAACAATATCAGGAACGACCTCTTTTTTGGGCAAAACCAGAGTAAGTGGTCCGGGCCAGAATTTCTTCATGAGTATTTCTACTCTGGAATCCACTCTTTGCCACAGAGAAAATGCCATTTCCTGAGAGGCAATATGGACAATCAAAGGGTCAAAACGAGGCCGGCCCTTCACCTCAAAAATTCGAGCGACTGCTTCGGGAAAAAACGACACCGCTCCTAACCCATAAACGGTCTCCGTAGGAAAAGCAACCAATCCTCCTCGCTTTAAGATTTCTGCTCCCAATCTAATATTTTCCAGAGAAGCCGGCACGATCTCCATCGCAGTTTTCACTCTGCTATCCACCAATTTTTTGATTATAAGCATACCATACCCAGCCATACTTACTTATGGTGTATTTCCAAAAACAATGATAGAAATACTTACTAAAACACCACAGCTCTGATAAAATGAAAGCATGCAGAAAATTGCTTTAAAATGGCTTAAACAGGCCGAGGCTGACCTGCAGGCTGCTCGAGATAGTTACCAGGATAGACACTATGAGTGGAGTTGTTTCCAGGCTCAGCAAAGTGGTGAAAAGGCACTCAAAGCGTATCTCTATGAAAAGGGTTACACATCTATCATTACTCACCTCCTTAAAGAACTGGTTCGAGAATGCTTGAAGCTGGATAATGCTTTCGAAGCGATCATGCATGAAGCAAGAAATCTGGACATGTTTTACATCCCCACAAGGTATCCAAATGGATTGAGTGGTGAACTTGCTCCAACCGAATTTTACGAAGAGGAGGATGCCAGACGTTGCCTTCGCTCCGCCGAGTTAATATTACAGACCGTGAAAAGCTTGTTGGAGAAATAAAAGAACTGGCCCAGAAATTGAAGAGCACTTTTCCCATTGAAAAAATCTACCTTTATGGTTCTTTTGCCAGAGGGGAGATTCATGAGGGAAGCGACATTGATCTCCTTATCATCGGTGACTTTCGGGAGAGATTTTTCGAACGAATAGGATTGATTCTCGACCTGACCGACCTTCCCATAGAACCACTGGTTTATACCCGAGAAGAATTCCAGGAACTGAGAGCGTCACAAAACCCGTTTATCGAAGAAATACTCAGAACCGGGGTAGAACTATAACTGTTAGAGTTTACTCTGCAAGCCCCTTGCTGTAGAATACCAAAAAACATGGAGGCGCAGATGAACTGGCAACCTATCATTCTGGGGAGCATTCAGGGTCTTACCGAGTTTTTTCCGATTTCTTCTTCAGCACATCTTATTTTCTTCCATCACTTCTTTTTCCGGGAAGAATCCAACCTCTGGTTCGATGTCACCCTTCATGGAGGTACATGGTTCGCAGTCCTTATTTATCTTTACCCTTATTACCGTCGCCTCTTCCGCAAGCCCGTTCTTATCTTTAACGTTCTCCTTGCCACTATACCGGCCGGAATACTGGGTTATCTCCTGGAAGAAAAAGTAGAAAATTATTTTCGCACCCAGTTCCAGCTTACGTCCCTGGTTCTTCTCCTTCTCGGGGTTATCTTTCTATTTATCAGAAAGAAAGGCTTCAAAACCTTGGAAGACATGAGCTTCTTGGAATCCTTTCTGGTGGGTTGTGCACAGGCATTGGCTCTTTTCCCGGGTGTTTCTCGCTCTGGAATCACCCTCCTTGCACTCCTTGCGCTGAATGTCAAAAGAGAAGAGGCGGTGCTATTTTCTTTCTTTCTCTCTCTCACCACCATAGGAGGAGCTTTCCTGAAGGGAATGTACGAAATACGAACTGTTCCTACGTTCTCGTCGGTAAACTTATGGAGCGGGTTTGTGGCTTCCTTTATCTGTGGAATACTGGCCTGCTTTTTCCTGCTCAAGGTGGTCAAACAAAAAGGCCTTCGCCCTTTCGGATACTACCGTATCGTTGTCGGCATCATTACGCTTCTAGTTTTTTACTTCTTTAAAACATGACTTCTTCGAGAAGAATTTTGATTCGTTCTCGCAAAACTTCTTCAACTTTGCGGAATAACCACTCTGAGTAAGTCGAGACAGGAAGCCATACTTTGATCCGTCCATCCTCGAAGATGATGTTAATACCTTCCTCGATTTCGGCTTCCCGCTGTACTGACTCCCTCAAAAAGCTGTTCAGAATATTAAAAGGCATAAAGTAGAGCTCATAGGGACTATCCAGCTCATATTCCCAGTAAAGATACACTGTTTCTTCGTACCGGTACGGTACCGGTTCCAGCTTCAGCCTGATCATCGCACCACTCCAAGAGCAAAGTAGGTTCCGAAAGCAAGAAGCAAAACACCGCACACACCCACCAGACCCTTGTAGACACTGTATGAAAAAATGTTTTTACCCCGATCCAGAGCAAATGAAACCGAACTGTACCAGACGAAGTCCGAGAGGATATGTCCCCCAAAAAAAGCAATAATACCAAGAAGACGAAAGCGGCTTGCAGAAACAAGCAAAGCTAAGCCCACTGTCACCCACCACATCAGCCAGTACGGGTTGGAAATGCTGGCCACCAGACCTTTGAGGACCAGATTTTCTCTTCTGGTTACCTCTTCCTTTCCTTTTGTTTCCACCTTGAGGTTGTGCATGTTCCGGAGCATATCGATGCCAAAATACACCAGAATTATTCCACCCACCACACCGATGCTTTGATAAACGATATGGCGAGAGAGGAAATTTCCCAGACCCAGCACCAGAGCCACAACCATGCCAAGCTCGAGAATCCCGTGCCCCACAACCGTCAAAGGCCCCGCTTTATACCCCACTCTGAGACTTCCGGAAAGGACCAGCGCCAGAAGCGGACCAGGCATCAAAGCTCCCGAAAAACCAATCAAAAAAGCACTACCAAAAATAGAAGCAATCTGAAAATTTTCGTTCACCAGTGTTCCCCACACAGGTATTTGGTGGAGGCGGCGGGAGTTGAACCCGCGTCCAGAACTCTCGAAAGATAAGAGCCTACGAGCGTAGCCTCAGCTTGGTTTACCCTTCCCCCTCCCTGAGGCCGGATGGAGAAGAGATTCCTCGAGTCAACTTCGGTTTCCGGTACTCGAGGACTTCCGGAAACCTATCCCGCTTTCTTGCGCCCTTAGGCTTAGCAGGAGGTCAGCCTAAGAACGTGCTACGAGTTACGCAGCAAGTGCCAGTTCGTTGTTGGCGTTTATGTTTTCCACCTTTTTTACGAGCCCCGGTGGAGACCTCGGCCCGCCTCTTATCTCCCGTCAGCGCCCTGTCGAGACCCTTACGCCCCCTTATACATTCCACTTGGTTACACGCTGCAATTCTCGCTTTTCCTCACGTTCCTGAATTTCTCTCCGGCGGTCGTAGAGTTTCTTCGGCTTAACCAGAGCAATCTCTACCTTTGCCTTTCCTCTTTCGTTAATATACACCCGCAGGGGAACAATAGTCAATCCTCGCTGGTCGGTGTACGAGCCCCAACGCAAAATTTCCCTTTTGTGCAACAGTAACTTTCGTGGTCTTCTGGGATCATGATTGTACACGTTGCCATAGTGGTATGGCGCAATATACATATCGTAAAGCCACAATTCGCCCTTCTCTACTTTACCAAAACTCTGGTCAAGACTCACAGCGTGACTGCGAAGAGCTTTAATCTCGGTGCCCCGCAGAGCAATTCCTGCTTCTAAAGTATCAATAATAGTGTACAAATGTCTCGCTTTCCGATTTTCAGCAACAACTTTCATTGTCTATATAAACCCAGCATCCCCTTCAAAAATTCCCTCTTGCGGAATTAATACTACTTGTCTTCCACCCCGATTGTCAATTCAATTTTAAAACTGGAACGCTCACCCAACACAAAAATTTTTGAGAAAATACCCATGATTTTTTGTCTCTTTCTGCAAATTCATGTTACAATTCTTTTAAGAAAAATACGATGAGCATTTGCTCATCAGGGAGGGATAATCGTTGCCTACCCTGGAAGAAAAGATGCAGATGTTTTACACCATGTACCTGATTCGTCGCTTTGAGGAAACAGCAGAAGAGCTGTATATGGAAGGAAAAATATGGGGTACCTTCCACCTTTACATTGGAGAGGAAGCAGTGGCAGTAGGTGGGTGCGCAGCACTCCGTCCTGAGGACTATATTACTTCTACCCACCGCGGCCACGGTCACTGTATTGCCAAGGGAGCGGACGTGAAAAGGATGATGGCCGAACTCATGGGAAAGAAAACAGGTTATTGCCTGGGTCTGGGGGGTTCCATGCACATCGCCGATGTGGAGAAAGGGAATCTGGGGGCTACCGGAATTGTTGGCTCAGGGATCCCCATCGCCGTAGGAGCTGCTTTGGGATGTAAATTGATGCACACAGATAGGGTGGTCCTTTGCTTTTTTGGGGATGGCGCTGCCAATACAGGAGCTTTTCACGAAGCCGTCAATCTGGCAGCAGTCCTGAAACTTCCGGTTGTCTTTTTATGCGAAAACAATCTCTATGCCATGTCCTTCCCCACCAGGAAGTCTTTTGCCGTTCAGGATATTGCCGAACGTGCCGCAGGATACGGAATTCCAGGAGTGGCGGTAGATGGAATGGATGTTCTGGCGGTTCAGGAAGTGGTCACCCAGGCTGTAGCAAGGGCGAGAAATGGTGGAGGACCAACACTGATTGAGGCCAAGACTTACCGTTTTAAGGGTCACTCCAAAAGCGATAAGAACGTTTATCGCACCAAAGAAGAAATCAAGCAGTGGATGGAACGGTGCCCAATCAAGAGGTTAGAAAGTCACCTTCAAAGTGTAGGTGTAAGTGCCTCAGACTTAGAGCGGTTGAAACAGAAAGCCGAGGAAGAAATAAAAGAAGCCGTCCAGTTTGGCTTAACAAGCGAAGAACTCTCCCTGGAAGAAGCGAGGAGGCTGGTCTATGCCGAATAAAACCGTCACATATGCCGAGGCGATTCGAGAAGCTTTACGAGAAGAGATGCGTAGAGACCCTGCAGTTTTCCTCATCGGAGAAGACATTGGCGTCTACGGCGGCGCTTTTGGTGTCACCCAGGGACTTATCGAAGAATTTGGCGAAGAACGGGTTATCGACACACCAATTTCGGAAGCGGCCATAGCCGGTGCAGCAATTGGTGCCTCTCTGGTGGGCATGCGACCCGTAGCAGAAATCATGTTTTTTGATTTTATGACCTTATGCGCAGATCAGGTGGTAAATCAGGCAGCAAAAATCAGATTCATGTTTGGCGGTAAAGCAAAGGTTCCCATGGTGCTCCGTTCTCCAGTTGGATCAGGCACCGGCGCTGCTGGACACCACTCGGGGAGTCTGGAATCCTGGTTCACCCATATCCCTGGCCTTAAGGTTGTAGCCCCGGCAACGCCATATGATGCCAAGGGGCTCCTGAAAAGTGCTATCCGGGACGACAATCCGGTACTCTTTGTAGAACATAAACTCCTTTACCGGACAAAAGGAGAAATCCCCGAAGAAGACTATCAGATTCCCATCGGGAAAGGCGAAATCAAGCATCAGGGTAAAGATGTCACCCTAATTGCTTACTCTATTATGGTTCCACGGAGCCTGGAAGCGGCAAAGATCCTTGCGCAGCAGGGAATTGAAGCCGAAGTCCTGGACCTGCGAAGCCTGAGGCCTCTGGATGAAGAACTCATCTTACAATCCGTTAGGAAAACCAACAGAGCCATGGTGATCTATGAACCATCCAAGTTTGGCGCCTTTGGTGCTGAAATCGCAGCACTCATCATGGAAAAAGCTTTTGATTACCTTGATGCTCCCGTAATTCGATTAGGTGGAGAAGAAATGCCACCCCCGTATAATCCTAATCTGGAGAAAAAGCTGGTACCCCAGGTGGAAGACATTGTCCGGAGTGTTCGAGAAATGGTAATCTGAAACACACCTGTTCTTTCCGTCTAACTGGTTTTGTGGTACATTAATTAACAAAAAGGGTTCCCCATAGGGGAGGGTAAACTTTGAAAAGGTTAAATCAACGAGAACTCTTAATCGAAGTGGCACGGTTATACTATTACCAGCACCTTACCCAGGAACAGGTAGGAGAAGCGTTGGGTATCTCCCGACAGAAGGTATCTCGCCTTCTTAACCGAGCCTACGAAGAGGGAATCGTCCAGATTAAAATTGCTGAATCCTTTTCTCCTCTCTCCAAAATGGAAGAGGAACTGTGCCAAAAATTTGGATTAAAAGAAGTAAAAATTGCCCGTCTTTTTGCACAGGAAGAGTATCTTGCTACCAAAAGAATCGCCCAGGAAGCAGCCTACTTTTTGGTCAATAAACTGGAACCCTACACCACTCTGGGTGTGGCATATGGAAAAACCCTTTATGAAATGACCAATTTCCTAACCAGACGTCTCATTCCCGGTCTTCGAGTCATCCAGATTATGGGTGGATACGGGAAACTCAAGGGAGAAGTCATGTCGATCGAATTGGCTCAGCGAATTGCTGATGCGTTTGAAGGTGATGTGGTTTTTCTGCTTGCCCCGGCTTTTTGTCGAGATGCAAAAACTAAAAAGGCTATAGAAGGTGAAGAACGCATCCGGCGGGTCCTGGAACTTGCAAAACGAGTGGACATCGCGCTTGTGGGTATCGGTGGCATCGATCCTACCTCCACTCTCATGGACACCGGAGACATCCAGGAGGAGGAAAAGGAAGAACTTCTGCACCATGGGGTCGTGGGAAACATCTGTGGAAATTTCTATAACCACCTTGGTGAGCCAGTCCCCTCCAGGGCCGACGAGCGGCGAATTGGGATAACCATTGCTGACCTGAAAAAAATCCCCCAGGTTGTGGGTGTGGCGGGAGGAGAAAAGAAATTTCCTGCCATCCTGGGAGCCCTGCGTGGAAAACTCATCACCACGCTCATTACGGATGAATTAACCGCTGAAAAACTCCTTAAGGAAGAATAATGGAATACTCACTTGATGACGTCAATTGTTTCCGCCACCACCCAGCAGTTCCTTCCTCTCCTTTTTGCTTCATAAAGTGCATCATCAGCCCTTTTGATAAGGCTCTGTTCGGTATCTGAAGGCCGGAACTCTGTAATCCCAAAGCTGGCAGTGACTTTCTGAAGCGTGGTTACCATGCGAGCATTTTCAATTTTTACCCGGACTCTTTCTGACCAGGAACTCGCCGAAGAAGCGTCAGTATGGAGAAGCAAAACCGCAAACTCTTCTCCCCCAAACCTGGCCACCACATCTTCGTGTCTACAGGACCGGCGAAGGATACTGGCAAACTTCTTCAACACCTGATCCCCGGTTGTGTGTCCAAAAGTGTCGTTGATGGCCTTGAAATGGTCAATATCGATCATCACCAAAGAGAGGGGGAATCCCTGACGTCTGGCAAAAGCCATGGTCTTCGATAATGCTTTTCGAAAAGAACGTCTATTCAAAAGACCAGTGAGGGAATCGGTGTTCATGATTTTCCGGATTCTGGCATTTGCCTCTTTTAAATCTTGGTTTTTCTTGCTCAGATCTCTGGTGAGATCGGCCAATTGATTGTTGAGAAGTGACATTTTGGCCAGGACTTCGTCACAGGTCAACTGGTGTTTTTCCACAATGAGAAGATATCGTCCTTTTAGGGAAAAGAGATACCCGGTCAGGGTCACCTGGAAGTTACCGTTTCCCAAAAACCGGAGGGTGACAAGTACATATTCTT
>JABUEZ010000032.1 GCA_013314795.1 Candidatus Profundicultor aquiphilus
TTCCTCGCGTCAAACGAGAAAAGGTCTGTAATCTTTCTTCCTACCGGCTTTGCCGACAAGCCCAGCATCTTGAGGAAACCCTGATTACAGTCTTCAACATTTTCTTCCTCGTCGAAGGATACAATAGCAAGCTGGCTCAGATGTTCCAAATAGAAAGCAAGAACCTTCGATGCACCTTGAAGAATTTCCTCGATACTCAACCCACCCACTCCCTAACGAGTGCTACGGCCGTCTCTGCATCTTTAGCCCAACCATGGACACCTAATTTACGCCAGAGATCAGAAAAGAGATTAAAAGCGATACCGCCAACCATGATCTTCATCTCCTGGAAGTCTTCTTCTCTCTGAAGGCGCGTAACGATTTCTTCGACCTGAACAAGATTAAAAGGCATAGTCACAGAAATACCCAGCACTTTCGGCTTCACCTTTTTGAGCAGTCTGAAAAGTTCTACCTGGGGGGTATTCGCTCCAAGATAGTACACATCCCATCCTTCTGCTTCCAGAAAATCAGCCACCATCCGACAGCCAACTTCGTGAAATTCATTTGGAGCAGCAGTCAGGACGATCTTCTTTTTTCCTCTTACTCTCCTTGGTATCCTGGTGTAGAGGCTGGCCATAACCCTTCCCACAATAGCTGTAGCCAGATGCTCTTCTGCCACGCTGATTTTACCCTCTTCCCAGAGGGTACCAATGTCATAGAGGGACGGTTGCACAACCTGGAGATAGAATTCTTTGACGTCCTTCTGTTCACGCACAATCCGTTCCGACAAAGAAAGGCAGGATTCAAAATTACCATCAAGGAGAAAAGACAGGAACCGATCTTTCTGCTTCCGCCATTCAGGCATCACCGGAGCGGTAAAAATGAGAGTCCCCGAAGACAGGGCAATCATGACTTCGTGATGGTCGAGAAGCCAATCATAAACTCGATTAATCTCCTTAGCGTGCTTCTCATTGAGCCTTGCCAAAACCGCACCTTGCCAGGCTCGCAATTCCTCCAAGAAATAATCGTAGGAAAAGCCATGCCGGTGATAGACCCTGTATACCCAGGGTACCATTCTCGCCAGCATTGCAAATTCGTTAAGCTTCAGAACATTAATCATGAAATTGACGTGGTTACGGTGGTTATCGTACATGACCTGAAGCGAACCGGCACCTAAAAACCTGGCAAGGTCGGGGTGTTCGGTGAGCCTATCATTGACGATCTGTAAAAGTGTTTCCTTTTCCTTTTCGTATGCCTGCGCTGATTCCGGAGAAACACACAGTTCTCTCTGGGCTTCCCCGACCAGATTCTCCAAAATCTCATTCATTTCGCGATTCATCCCCTGTCATCCAGATATCTTCCTATCTCGGTTGCTTTCTCAACCGAAGACGATAACCTCTCTTACGAGCCAGCTCGTCCAGCAACCCATGGAGTAAACGAGCTTTCTCTTTGACCTCCCAACCATTGGAGACTTCCCGAGCTCCATTCAACAACTCTTCCAACTCATCGATATCCATTACGGTCGCTGCGATACAGTAATAACTCTTTGAACGCCCATCATTAAATTCTTGTAGCATCTCGGTGAGAAGCTTTTCTCTCACCTTCTGAACCCTTTCGAATTCTCCAATTCCCTTCTCCTCGACAAAAGCGATATCTTTCTCCAGACTCTGGTAATATTTGAAGGAATCAAATTTTTTTCCTATCTCTCTATGCCTTTTCCACCTCTCACAAGTACTATTTTCATCGCAGTCCCAACAGAATTCTACCTTCTTTCGCTTTAAGGCACAGGTAATAAAGGGACATCCTGAGGCTATTCTCTCACGAGTTTTACAACCCGGACAGCGACCCGCGGTGTCGCGATGGTAACCAGGACAGAGCCTGCAGGACAACCCGCATATCCCGATTTCAGGATATTTGACTTCGATGGATACGATCGAACTTTGTTTCATCGTCGGGTCACCTCCGTAGTTCAGTTGATGACTCAACACGCTACCACAAACAATGTCATCCGGCGTAACCGGGAATTTTCTCCGACTTTGCTCTTTCCTCTGGGGCCCTACAAAATCCCAAAACACACAGCTTTTCCAAAAGAGTTCCTACTCAATTGCAACAACCAAGAAAATGTCTCGCAGTTCGGGATCTTCTCTTTCAGATGAAACCGCAAAACGAGTTTGAGAATATTATACGACAGAAACAGAATCAGTATATAGCAATAAGATTGGCAAAAAAAGCAAAAGACAATACAATAAATAAGGTGATGAAGACATGGAAAAGCAAAAATCAAAGAGTGTGCCAGAACTTGACGAGGTCCGAGCCTGGATTGAAGAATATGTAAAGAAAGTTGCCAACCTCAAAGACCAGAAGGGCAAAGAAATCGAGTTACTATATTTGCGAGACAAAATTGAGGAATGGCTCTCGTTTTATCGCTCTCAGGGAGCGTTTGTGGACCCCGAAGAGACACGAGTAGGCAACTTCGATGCCCTCTTTGAAAAACAATGCTTTCTCTTTATAAGGATGATCAATAAAAGAACCCTGGAAGAAGAAAGAGAAAAACTGAACCCCCCAAAAGAGCGATGGTGGTGGTGGATTGACGAAACGGTAAAGCAAAAGAGAAGAGCCAAAATTCGCAAGAGACTGATATTTTCAGGAATCGCCACGGCGATTTTGCTCTCCCTTTATTTTCTGGTCTTTCGTCTCCCCCCTGCGGAACAAAACTATCTCAACGCCATGACCCGAGCCGAACAGCTCATCGATGTAGCAAAATGGGAAGAGGCCATCCAGGCCTGTAAGGAAGCCATTAAATTCTTTCCTGAACGCCCCACTCCATACGTCGTTATGGGTTGTATCCACGAAAAGCTTGGCGAGGAAGAAAAAGCGCAAAGAGCTTTTGCTCAGGCTGAATCCCTGTACTCCAAAAAATCCGACTTTCTCCTGGAGAAGGCCATGTGGTACTTCCGGTTAGCACTTCTTGATAAATCAAAAACCACGGTTACAGAAATACTAAAAGAGGACCCGGAAAACCTCTCGGCTTTGAATCTTCTCGGTTCCCTCTATGAAGCGGAAAACAAAGTCGTAGAAGCGATAAAAGTTTACGAAAAACTTTTGGAACTGGCGGAGAAAAAGGAAGAACTGAGTCTCATCCCCGTAGTGAAGATGAAAATCGGGATGCTGCAACTGAGATTACCGTTAGCTCTTCCCTGAGGATTTCCCATCAAGGGCTACAGTCCTTGCGGCTAAAAGATGGATACCTCTTTCTCCCAGAATATCGTTCACCACTATCGCACCCCTTTCTATCGGTGCCTGTACTTCAAGGGATTTGAGGAACATCATCAGTTCCCTGATCTTCTTCTTAGGAAAAGGTGCAGAAGTTCGAACTGGAAGTCTCGCAACCACTCCACCGCGGACAGGTATGGTGGTGGTTACCAGTCGACAGGGTGCGGTGATTTCCTTGTAAGCGTACTCTTTTCCTCGTTTACAACCACCTTTAATGGTCAGTGAGTCTCCTTCTTTTACTCCTTCCAGATGACAACCCTGTGGACACACAATGCAGATAAGTTTAACCGACTCCATGGATCCTCTTCCCCCTGATGCTGATCTGAACTTCACCTTTTTCTGAAGGCCATTGGATGTCCTGAAGGTTCACTTTGACCATTTCGCTGGGGTAACAGAGAGGGATTCGCATCGCTTGAAATTCCCTCCCCTCCAACGAGAGAGAAAGAACCGCATCACGAAAAGCATGTTGTGACCGTATGAACAAAAATCCTTCCTTCCCCTCCCGAATTCGCTGTGGAATTACCTGAGAAACTCCCGAAGCCGGTACCAGCATATGACGTGGCGGTTTTCTATCCAGAGAAGGACTACCGATCTTCCCACCCACCATTGTGGAAACCATGGTCACGTAGTCCACCAGGTCAAACACCGCAGCCACATTTCCACAGGCAAAGAATCCCTCCAGGTCACAGGCAAAATACTCATCGACGAATGGGCCACCCGTAAAAGGACAGAGAGGAATACCAGCTTTTTTACTTAAATCGTTCTCTGGAATGAGACCCACGGAAAGAAGTAAT
Organism: Candidatus Profundicultor aquiphilus; assembly: GCA_013314795.1. Taxonomy (GTDB): domain Bacteria; phylum Atribacterota; class Atribacteria; order Atribacterales; family Caldatribacteriaceae; genus Profundicultor; species Profundicultor aquiphilus. The sequence goes on from JABUEZ010000032.1 coordinate 4,047, forward strand.
GTATCACATCCAATGAATTGCTCACCCTCCGGAATAATTTGACCGTGCGTATTAACTTTATTCACAACCACACCTTCTACCCGATCTTTACCTAAAATGTTGGTAACCGTGTGAGAGAGAAGGAGTGGAATATCAAAGTCCAGTAAGCACTGAACATAATTTCGTAGCAACCCACTAAGCGAATCTTTTATTTCCACTACTGCTTTCACGCAAGCCCCCTCGAGCGTTAATCTCCGAGCCATGATGAGCCCGATATCTCCAGAACCCAGAATAACAATTTCTTTTCCCGGAAGATAGCCTTCGATATTGACCAGATACTGCGCTAATCCGGCCGTAAAAATACCTGCCGGTCGATGGCCTGGGATGCGCAGCATCCCTCTAGTGCGTTCACGACATCCCATGCTCAGTACCACATTCTCCGCACGAAACTCCCAAACCCCGGCAGGATTGACAGCCCTGACGACTCTATCCTTTGTTATTTCCAGAACCGTGGTATCCAGAAAAACCTCTACCCGGGTTTTTTTCAACCGCTCAATGAACTGTTCAGCATATTCTGGCCCTGTAAGCTCTTCTCCAAAATAATGAAGTCCGAAACCGGGATGGATACATTGATTCAGGATTCCCCCCAGGTATTTCCCCCGCTCCAACAGAAAAACAGGTTCTGCCCCATTTTCAAAAGAAGACAACGCCGCGGCCATTCCTGCTGGACCACCACCGATAACGACAACCTGAGCTTCAACATGTCGGGGCATTTTCTTTCACCACATCTTCAATCTTTCCCAAAAGATAGAAAGACCCTCTGGTCGACTTGAAAACTTCCTTTACATCACAATCAAGTTCCTGCATCATGATGGTCGGAAGATACATCCCACAGAACCCTCCCTGGCATCGCCCAGCCATAACCCTTACCCTTCTTTTGAGGCCATCAAGTGTCGAGGCAGGTATAGGAGAAGAAAGAGCATGCTTTACTTCAGCCAGAGTTACCTCTTCACAACGACAGATGATTTTTCCCCAATCGGGATTTTCCGCAATCAGACGTTCTCTTTCTTCAAAACCGCAGTTTCTGAAAACTGGAAAGGCCGTTCGAGGAGAAATCCTTTTCTCTCGCAAAGTGATACCAGAATCTTTCAATTTCTCCCCCACATATTCGGCAATCCCCAGAGAAGCGGTAAGACCGGGGGATTCAATGCCACAAAGGTGTAAAAGACCCGGAAGAGAAGAAGAAAAGAAGATCCGGAAATCCCGTTCTGGAAGCGTAGGTCGCAACCCTGAAAATGTGGTAATCGTCTGTTCAAGCGGCAAAAATGGAATCAATTTGCGAGCGCCTTCTTCCACTTCTTTAAGCCCCCAGAATGTGGTCGCGGTATCCTCTTCGTCCACGGGTTCAAAATTAGGACCAACCAAAATATTCCCCTCAGGAGTGGGGGATACCAGTATTCCTTTGCTTTCTTCTGTCGGCACAGGATAAAGAACATGCCGGATCAAGGGAGCACATTCTCTGTCAAGCACGAAATACTGTCCCCGAAAGAATCGATGGGCAGAAACCGCATCGTTACTTAAACGAGCAAGCTTTGTTGCATATAAACCGGCACAGTTTATGACTCTTTTCCCCAGGTACCAATCGTTTCTTCCCAGAATTCTAATTCGATTGCCCATACTCTCAAACCCTGTAACTTCCTCATCAAGGATGAAATGAACTCCGTTGAGTGCAGCAAACTCAGCCAGGGCGAGATTCAGTGCAAATGGAGAAATAATCCGAGTCTCCGGATCGTAGTAACAGGCAAAGATGCGGGGGTTCAATGACGGTTCGATTTCGATTGACTCCTTAGGTCCGATAATTTCAGCTCCAGAAATATTTCCCCTCTCCTTGAGAACCTTGAGAAAGGTCATCTCCTCTCTGATAAGCGCCACAGTAAGGGCACCGGTTTGGGGAGAATGAAGGTTTAATTCTTTCTCTGCCTGAGGAAAAAGCACCAGCGACCGGAGATGAAGTTCTCCCTTCAAGGTCGAAGGAGTCCAGTAACTTCGAGAGTGGATGATCCCGGTGTTTGCTTTACTCACTCCACAACAGACATCGCTTTCCTTTTCTAAAAGCAAAATTTCCAAATCAAAATGCGAAAAATACCAGGCCACCGCACAACCCACAATACCTCCACCAACGATAACCACATCAAAAACCTTTTTCATCAAGGATAACCCCTTACCACTTCGTGTGGTTCATCTGCCAGAGTTTTTTCGCACTCGTTGAAATCCCCACCGCTCCGCTTTCTAAAATTTCTCTGGCCTCGTCAATTTCTCGTATAAATCCTCCACAGATAATAGGAGGAAGAGCATCTTCAGGAATGAACGACTTAATCTTGGGAAATATGACTCCAGGTAACAATTCCACTGCGTCCGGGGCCACATCTTTTACCACCCTTAGACCGGTTTTCAGCGATTCACTATCGATACAAAACAGGCGGAAAATAGAGATGAATCCAGCCTTTTTCGCCAGAAGCAACGTTCTTGTGCGAGTGGAAATTATTCCCTTTACCAGAGGAAACGTTTCTCGGATGAAAATCAATCCACTTTCATCAGAAGCGATACCCCCAAAAAGGTCAATATGGAGAAGAAAATAAGGAACTTTCACAAATTTTGGCAGGATGTCTTTCAGTTCCAGAATGTTGCTTTCCAGAAGAAAAAAAACCTGACAGAGGGAAAAATCAGTTTCATCCATAGTATGAAACGAAGAAGCTCGAAGAGCCCCAATAATGGGAGATCGATGCAAGGTTTCCAAAAATCCTTCCATATATTCCCTCCAAAAATAAAAGCCTCCCAGAATGCATTCTGGAAGGCTTTCTCCTATTCTCCAAGCCGTTCTCAGTATATCATATTTTGAAAACTCTGTCATCTCCTTCTCTGCTGCGATAAACCGCTGAAAAGAACACCGAGCATCGCCACAATGACTATCCAGATAAAATTTCTCACCCAGAAAGATTGAGGGTTACTTCTCAACAGAAAAAGATAGACAAAAGGGGCAAGCACAACAAGCACAGCCATGGTGGTGATCATGCGCATACTTGCACCTATAGAGGGTAAAAGGTCCTTTTTCGCTTTTCAAAGGACACGAGGCTTCGGAAACCAGCACTCCGAGCAAGCGACAGAGCAGTATCAAAACTTCTTCCCACTTCATGTGGTCGGTGAGCATCAGAACCAAGGCAAAGTTGCAAACCGAGCTTGTTTGCTCGTTCAAGAATGGCAAAAGATGGATATGCTTCACCAATGGGTTTATAAAAACCGGCTGTATTAATCTCCAGCACCATATTGTGTTCCCGACAGGACTGAAGCACCTCCTCAACTTCCACAATGGTTTCTGTAGCCAGGAAACCAAATTTTTTGGGAAGATCGAAATGGGCCACCACATCAAACACACCGGTTTCGATACCCATTTTCAGAGTTCGATAATATCTCCGGTACACTTCGTTGATATCCTCTTCCTGATAACGCCCAATATATTTGGGATGATCGAAGGGCCAACCATCCAGGTAATGAACAGAAAGGAGTAAGTAATCCCAGGAATAAAAACCGACGATAGAACACATGGCTTCTTCCTTACCCGGAACAAAATCTACTTCTAACCCTATGCGAACGGTTATCCTTCCCTGATATTTTTCCCTTAATTTTTCCACCTCCTGAATGTACGTTGACAGTTCCTCTTCCGGAATGGCTGACTCCCTCTTTCTCTCCCTCTCAGGCAAAAAATATTGAGGAGAGTGACCCGAAAAACCGATCTCTGTAATACCTTTTTGAAGCGCCTCCTGGATATACTCTTCATAGTCTCCCTCGGCATCACCACAGCGAGGGGTGTGAATATGGTAGTCACAAAGAAACACACCTATGCCTCCCTTCAAGATACTCCTACATCTTAGGGTAACAGAGAACGGAAAGGTCCGCAAGAAGGATCATCCCGAACCCTGTCTTACAGGGATTCAGGAAACTTTACAAAAGCTGGCGGAAAGAATAGAATAACCGCATAAGCCTTAAGAAAGGAATAGCACAATGCACAGTGTAGTCAAAAAGAGATTTAAAGTTCTGGCCTGTCAGGTATTTCGCCGAGAACTCTCCTTTTTGAGTTCCCAGATAGAAAACTTCTGTGAAGTAGAGTTTGTTTCCTTTGGACTTCACAATACTCCCCAAAAATTAAGGGAATCCCTGCAGCAGAAAATCAATCAGGTTAAAAGGCAAACCTTTGCTTACCCTGAGATTGGCACAGAGTACGGATATGACTATGATGGTATCATCCTGGTATACGGGTTATGCAGTAACGGTACGGATGGCATTTATTCCCCATCGTATCCTCTGGTTATCCCTCGTGCTCATGACTGTATCACGCTCCTTCTGGGTTCCAAGGACAAATATGAGCAATACATAGAAACTCATCGGGGTGTTTACTGGTACTCTTCGGGATGGATTGAACACTCCATCCAGCCTGGACCGGAGCGTCGAGAACTCATCTATCAAACCTACGTCAATAAGTATGGAGCAGAGAATGCCGAATATCTCATGCAATTGGAAAACAACTGGCAACGGGAATATTCCTGGGCAGTCTATATCAAGTGGGGATTCCCCGTCGATCAAAAATACCAGGATTTCACCAGAGAATGTGCTCAGGCCCTGGGATGGAATTACGAGAGTATCAGCGGAGACTCAAGCCTTTTACGCGATTTACTTTCAGGAAACTGGGATCCGGAAAGATTTGTCCTTCTTGAACCTGGAGAAAAACTACAGGCCAGCGGTAACGAGAATATCTTTTGCCAGGGTTGTTTCCAGTAACCTACTCGTCCTGAAGTGATTCCAGTTCTTTTAAAATTCGGTACGGCTTGGTCACAATCCGAAACGGGATACTGCTGAAAAAAGCAAACAGGTCCTTCTCGTACTCTTCGGTTAAGCGCCGGGGTTTGGTAAGCACCCTCTTGACCAAATCCTCCCCATAGAGGGCAAGAAGCTTTTTCTGATCGAAACTTATTTCCAGACCGCATTCTTCACATCGTATGGTACGAATTATCTCTCCCTGATACACCACACTATGGAGTGTGTCCTTCTGACAGCGCAAACAGGTCAAAGACGTCTTCATTCCCTCTTTTTCCAAACCATCACCCCTTTGTAAGGATCAACTCCCCTGCTCTACGCGAATTGCGTAGACATCCTGAACAACCTCTAACTTTTTAATCCTCTCCAAAGAATTCCAGAGCTTCTCTTCCACAACATCATGGGTCAGAAAATAGATGTTGGTCAATCTCCCTGGAGTGCTTACCGGTTGTTTTACGGCCTGTAAGCTGACATCAGCCTCACCAAACTGCGTAGCAATTTTACCCAGGACACCAGGTACATCCAAAGCCAGCACCCGAACACAGTACCGAGTAACAAGCTCAGCGATAGGTCGCACTTCCAGTTCACAGGTACAGGTGCATCCAACCCTCCCTTTGCATTGAAACTGGATATTGCGAATGGCCTCGATGATATCCCCCACCAGGGCGCTCCCTGTGGCTTCCCCTCCGGCTCCAGGTCCACGAAAAGTCAAGGCTCGAGTTTTTGACTTAATGTAAATGGCGTTTTCCACTCCATTCACAGTAGCCAGAGGATGTTCAATGGGCAAAAGCACCGGATGGACTCGAAGCTCAAGTTGCCCATCTATTTTCTTGGAGATGGCGAGAAGCTTTACTGCAAAGCCAAGTTCATTGGCAAAATCGATGTCTTCCGGAATCAGGCGGGTAATGCCTTCCCGAAAAACTTTTTCCACATCCACCCTGGTGTGAAAACAAAGAGAAGCCAAAATAGCAATTTTGTACGCGGCATCAAATGCTTCCACATCCATGGTTGGCACGGGCTCAGCATACCCTCTTTTTTGAGCCTCAGCAAGGGCATCATGGTATGACGACTTATGAAGGGACATCTCCGAAAGGATAAAATTGGTGGTTCCATTCACAATGCCAATAACTTCCTCAATTTCATCTCCAACCAACTGCTCTTTGAGCGCATGGATGATGGGAATACCTCCACCCACAGCCCCTTCAAAGAAGAGATCTGTTTTTATTTCTCCGGCTATTTCTAGAAGTTCTCTTCCCTTCTTGGCAATAAGCTCCTTGTTAGGGGTCACCACGCTCTTCCCATGTTGCAGGGCCTGGGTAACAATCTCAAAAGCCGGTGAAATACCACCGATGGCCTCGACAACGATTTCAATTTCCGGATCCGCGATTACCTCCAGGGGATCATTCCCCTTCATTTCCGGTGGAAGAACCATATTCCGCTCACGAGTCCAGTCTTTATCAACCACTCGCTTAACCTGAATGCTAACCCCCAGTTCCCTCTCAATCTCTGGTTTTCGTTCCCACAGAACCTTTAGGGTTCCTGCTCCTACCGTACCGAAACCAATAACACCAATATTCACCAATTTTTTCTCATTCATTTTGATCAACCTCAAACATTGATAACTTTACTCAGAAAAGCTTTCGTTCTGGGATTTTTGGGACGGTAAAAAATCTCCTCAGGAGCACCCTCTTCCACAATTTTCCCATCATCAAGGTAAATAACCCGGTTGGAGACCTCTCTTGCAAATCCCATTTCGTGGGTCACAACAATCATAGTCATACCCTCTCTGGCCAGCTCTTTCATCACATCCAGGACATCGTTGACCGTCTCTGGATCCAGAGCAGAAGTGGGCTCATCAAACATCATCACCTTAGGGTTCATGGCCAGTGACCTGGCAATAGCCACCCTTTGCTTTTGTCCACCGGACAACTGGGAGGGATAAGAATACGCCTTGTCTTCGAGTCCTACTTTACTCAGGAGATTCAGTGCGATGGCTTCAGCTTCTTTCCGAGGTATTTTTTTTACCTTTTGAGGAGCCAGTACAATATTCTCCATAACCGTCATGTGAGGGAAAAGATTGAAATTCTGGAAAATCATGCCGATTGACTGTCGGAGTTTATGAAGGTTGGTATTTTTACCATTCACCGCTACACCATCGACGATGATTTCTCCACCCTGGATCGGTTCCAGTCCATTCAGGCATCGCAAAAAGGTGCTCTTCCCTGAACCAGAAGCCCCTATAATCGCCACCACTTCGCCAAAACGAATTCTGAGGTTAATATCCTTGAGAACATGATGCTTTCCAAAATATTTGTTGAGATCTCTTACCTCGATAATCCATTCACTCACTGTAACGCAACCTTCCCTCAGAGTACTTGACCACCCGAGAGATGGCATAGGTCATGACAAAATAAAACAGAGCCACGCCACTCCATATCTCAAAAGATTTAAAAGTTCGGGTGATGATGATCTGACCGGTTCTCGTCAATTCAGCAATGGCAATAGTCGAAACCAGGGAAGAATCCTTCAATAAAGCGATAAATTCGTTTCCCAGAGGGGGTAAGATGCGCACAAAAGCCTGGGGAAGGATCACATGGTACATAGCCTGCCACCAGGTCATTCCCAGGGACAGTGCTGCTTCCATCTGTCCCTGGGCGATGGATTCAATTCCACCTCTTACAATCTCACCCACATAGGCGCCACTGTTAATACCCATGGCAATAACACCGGCCACAAAGGGATCAAGGTTCAATCCCAGCGCCGGTAAACCAAAATAAACCAGGAAAATCTGTACAAGAAGCGGTGTTCCTCTCACCAGTTCAATATACGCCGAGGAAATGGCTCTCAAAAAAGCATTGGGCCAAACTCTGGCTAAACCAGCCACAATACCAATAACGAGTCCTATCACAATAGACAGTATGGTAACTCGAAGTGTAACCGTTGCTCCCCAAAATAACGAAGGAACTGCTTTGTAGAGAGCCGATATATCAAAATTCAAATGTAATCTCTCCTCTACTTTTTAATTTCTCCGAACCACTTTTTATAAATTTCGTCGTACTCACCAGATTCTTTAAGCTTCTTCAAAGCCTGATTAATTGCCTCTAAAAGCTCGGTATCATCCTTGCGCAATGTTACCCCGTATTTATCTTCCCCCTCTCTAAAAGTGGCCACAATTTCCATATCCGAGAGAATCTTCATCCGGTATGAAACTTCAGATAGGTCATTGACCACCGCATCTGCTCTTCCATTCATAACTTCCATGTACGCTTTATCAATGGTATCAAATCGCTTTACTTCAACTCCTTCAATTTCGCTCACCGCCAGATCCCCTGTTGTCCCAATCTGAACTGCCACCACCTTCCCCACAAGGTCCTCCACCTTTTTGATGGACTGGTTACCTTTCTTGACGGCAATAGCCTGAGAAGTCACGTAATAGGGATCGCTCATCGCTTTTGATTTCAACCTTTCCTCGGTAATGGAAGTGGAGGACATGATAATATCAAATTTCTTGGCATCGAGTGCGGGGAAAATTCCATCCCAGGCAGTATCGATAAATTCTGCTTCCACTCCCAATTCCTTGGCAATGGCCCTA
>JABUEZ010000033.1 GCA_013314795.1 Candidatus Profundicultor aquiphilus
GTTAGGGTATCCGGAAAATAGCGCCGGTCGGATTATGAGTCCCCAGGTTGTGGACCTCAAGGAACATTACACTGTGGAACAGGCCCTGAAAAGAATCCGGCGCTTGAGCCCGCCCGAAGAACTTGCTTATACAGCGTATGTTATCGATGCCGAGCGCCACCTTTTAGGAAGAGTGACATTGCGCGATCTGGTGCTGGCCGCACCCGAGACCTCTATTCGGGAAATTATGAATCAGGAGTTTGTTGCCGTGCTGACCGACGATGACCAGGAGAAAGTGGCACAGGTGGTTCAGAAGTACGACCTTCTGGCAGTACCGGTTGTAGACAGAGAGGGAAGGTTGGTGGGTGCGGTGACGGTTGATGATGTCATCGACGTTATCGAAGCGGAAGCGACCGAAGATCTGCATCGCCTGGCAGCTATCCGCACTACCGAAGATGAGTATCTCCATGCTCCTCTGTGGCACAGGATCAAGAATCGCTTTGTGTGGCTGGCGGTACTTCTGGTTATGGGGACGTTGACCAGTTTTGTGATGCAGGGTTTTTCCCGGATTATCGAAGCGGTGATAGCGCTTTCCTTCTTTGTTCCCATGCTCATCGATACTGGTGGTAACGTGGGTAGTCAGTCGACCACGGTGATGGTCCGGGGTCTGGCAATTGGAAGATTTGAAAAACGTTCTCTCTGGAAAGTAATTTGGACAGAAATCCTTATTGGGAGCATTTTAGGAATTCTTCTTGGCTTGATTGCTATCCTGCGAGTTGTTTTTCTGCAGGAATCGTTTGCAGTGGGGATTGTGGTGGGGCTTTCGGTATGGACCATCGTGTTTGTCTCGAATCTCATTGGTGTTTTTCTTCCGGTGCTTTTTAAAAGGATTAACCTTGATCCGGCTATTGCGGCAACACCTGTGATCACCACGGTGGTGGATATCATTGGAGTGATCATCTATTTCCGCATCGCTCAGGCTCTTTTGAAGTTTTAGTTATTGTAACCCTTCCGAAATGGATTCCAAGAAGCTCTCCCGGTTTCAGCAACTGGATTGGAACTCCTTGTTTTTGGCGATGGACCGTGGTAGTATTGCCTTTGGTGGAAAGGCTCGAGGTGGATTCACCTTAATAGGGAAGTCCGGTGCAAATCCGGCGTGGTCCCGCCACTGTGACTGGGGAGCGTATTGCAAAAAACCACTGGCTTTTTAAGCCGGGAAGGAGCAAGAAGCGATGATCCAGAAGCCAGGAGACCTGCCTTGGGCATAGCCCATCCTCTTCGAGGAAAGGAGAGGTGGGAAATGTTCTGGATGCAAAATCCTCTCTCCTTCCTCCTCTTTGTAATTTTCAACACAAAGGAGGAGTGTTTATGATTCGTCGGTTCTGGACGGTCGTTTTGGGTTTGTATCTTCTTGTATTCGTGTGGCCGATTTTTTCCCAGGAAGTCATTCTGCGGGACGATTGGGGAAGAGAGTGCCGCGTTTTGGACGCTGCGCAGCGGATTATTTCTCTTTCCCCGGCGAACACTGAAATCATCTTTGCTCTGGGTTTAGGAGACCGACTTATTGGCGTAACCAGCTACTGTAATTACCCCAAAGAAGCGCAGACAAAGGAAAAAGTTGGCAATGTGACCGAGATAGATCTGGAGAGAGTGGTTCGTCTGGAACCGGATCTCGTGCTTGCTGGTTCCCTGACGCCTCGAGAAGTGGTTGATAAGCTTGAAGAATTGGGGATCAGGGTTTTTGTCCTCGACGCCCATACCATTGAAGAAGTGTTTGAGGACATCGGGAAAGTGGCAATTCTTGCCGGGATAGAAAACGAGGGAGAAGAGTTTGTGAAGATCTTGAGGGATGAGTTGACGCAGATCACGCAGAAAGTGATCATGCTCCCTGCAGAACAAAAGCCACGTCTTTTGCATGTGATCTGGCATGATCCCATCTGGACTGCCGGAAGAAATACCTTTATCGATGAGTTTATCCGGTTGGGAGGAGGGGTGAATGTGGTTTCCGATCTTGAGGGGTACATCACCTTAAGCCTGGAGGAACTTCTTCGGAGAAACCCCGATGTCATCACCGTGGTAAGCGCCCACGGTAGTGAGGCAATCTCCTATGATTTTCTCCTTTCGGATGAGCGCCTGCAAGCTGTCAGGGCAATTCAAGAACGGAAGGTTTTTCTGGTGGATAGCGACCTTGTCTCTCGGCCTGGGCCAAGAGTTGTTGAGGCGTTAGCCGTTTTTGCCCGAATTTTACATCCCGAGACTTTTGGCGCATATGAGTCGCCGGCAAAATAAAAGAATTACCCTGATTTCTCTCCTCGTTCTTGCTGGTGCCTTCCTCGGTATATGGTTTGCCGAGGGTGTGGGAGAAGGGCATTATCGTCTTGGTGACTCGATGGCTCTTTTTTCTCCTTCTCTCCTTTCTTCGACTGAGCGGACCATTCTTTTGAAGCTTCGTTTACCCCGGGTGGTGCTCTCATTTATGGTAGGTGGAGGACTCTCGGTGTGTGGGGCGGTTTTACAGGGTATTTTTCAAAACCCTCTGGTGGATCCCTATGTCCTGGGGGTAAGTTCAGGGGCAGCTCTGGGGGCGGTTATTGCCATTTTGGGTCACATTTACTTTGGGCTTTTTACGGTGCCTCTTTTTGCCTTTCTGATGGCCATGTTGACAACTTTCCTTGTTTTTCGCCTGAGCCTGGTAGGAAAAAAAATACCTCTGGAAGTCCTTCTTTTGGCCGGTATTGCCATGGGGTTTTTGTTCTCGGCGTTCATTTCGCTGGGTATGTTCGTTGCCGGCGAAAATCTCCACCAGGTGGTTTTCTGGACCATGGGAGGGTTCTGGGGTCGGGGGTGGCCTGAAGTGAAGATGGTTTCCCCCTTCTTTGCGGTAGGGATTCCCTTTCTTCTCTCTTTTACTCGGGAACTCAATACTTTTCTTTTGGGAGAGAACGTAGCCAAAAGTCTCGGGGTAGATGTGGAGAGGGTCAAAAGGTGGCTGATTCTGGCAGTTTCGCTGGTTGTGGCTGCCTGTGTTTCGGTGAGTGGTGTCATTGGGTTTGTGGGACTCCTTGTTCCGCATATCCTGAGGCTTTTGGGTTATCAGGACCATCGAGTTTTGTTGCCTCTTTCCTTACTTCTTGGAGGGATGGTACTCCTTTTTGCCGATACCCTGGCGCGAACCATTTTATACCCGGTGGAGTTGCCGGTGGGGATTGTCATGAGTATCCTGGGTTCACCCTTTTTCATCTACCTTCTCCGTCGAAAAAAGAGAGAGACATGAGTAGATATCTTTTGGTTGAAAACCTTGGTTTCCGATACGATACGGTAAAAGTACTTCGTAATGTGAATTTTGCCCTGGAAAAGGGGGCCTTTATGGGAATCATTGGTCCAAATGGTTCAGGGAAAAGCACGCTTTTATATCTTCTGGCTGGTATTCTTCCCCTCCAGGAAGGGAAAGTTGTCCTTTCCGGTCAGGATTTGCGGCGATACAGCCGGGTGGAATGGGCCAGAAAAGTAGCCATCGTTTTTCAGGAAATTCCTCCGCGGATTAACTTATCCTGCCTGGAAGTGGTAATGATGGGAAGATTTCCGTATCTTCGAAAGTGGCGTCGGGAGAGTGAAGATGACGAACGTGCTGTGCAATGGGCCATGGAAGTGACTCATACCTGGTTATTTGCCGAGCGAAACTTTTCAGAGCTCTCCGGTGGGGAGAAGCAACGGGTGATGATTGCTCGAGCCTTAGCGCAGGAACCGGAACTGCTCCTTCTTGACGAGCCAACCAGCCATCTGGACGTTTTGCATCAGCTCGAGGTGATGCGGATTCTCTTACATTTACGGGAGCAGGGGATTACCATTCTGGGAGTTTTTCACGACGTGAACGCGGTGGCACAGTTCTGCCACGAGATACTTCTCCTGAAAAGGGGTTCTGTTCTGGAATTTGGACCTGTAGAAAGGGTTATGACTCGAGAAAAAATAACCGAGCTTCTGGGAGTAGAATTTCTGGAGAGCACTCATCCGGTTTCGCTCCGTCCCTTTTTTATGCCTCTTGAAATTCGAAAAAAGGAACCCAAAGGAATTCAGGTACATCTCATCTGTGGTGGAGGCCAGGGTGTGCCCTTCATGAAGAGGCTCCTGGAAGAGGGTTTTTCGCTGAGTGTGGGCATTGTCAACCGGCTGGACTCCGATGAAGAATTCGCCATTCGATGTAAGATACCGGTGGTACAGGAAGCCCCTTTTTCTTCTTTTGCTCCGGAGACTTTGCAGAAGGCGCAGGAACTGGCAAGAAATGCTCATTTTGTCCTGGTTGTACCCACCTACTGGGGACAGGGAAATCTTCTCAATCTGGAATTGGCACGCACCCTTTTAAAGGAGGGGAAAAGGGTGTTTCTCTTTAAAGCAGGTTTTGATTCGAGATTTGATTACACCGGGGGAGAGGCGATCATACAACTGGTGGAGCTTCAGAAGCATGGCGCCCAGGTAGTCGAAGATGTGGACGAATTTCTCGCATTGGTTCACAACGGGTAACAGCGTGCCTTTTCGTGTTCGAAGGGGAGGGGTGTGGTATAATTGGGGAAAGCGAGGTGAAAGGTCATGAAATCCGTCTTTGGGAAAACTCTGGTGGCGTTGTTTCTGGTGATGCTTTTGGGAATGAATTCTCTTGGTTTTGCTCAGCCTCGGGTGTTTCTGCGTTTTAACCTGAATCCTCAAATTTACATTTCTATCCCCCGCTCTCCTCAGGTGACGCTCTCTATAGACAGAGGAGAAGGAGCAAATTACTTTGTGGGCGATCGAGTTCTTATTACCTATCGGACTACTCGGGAGGGGTACGTAAACCTGATTGATTATCTTCCGGATGGGGATGTGCGAATTCTTTTGCGGAACGTCCAGGTCCAGGGCGGAGTTACCGGGGAGTATTCGGGAATTGTTTCCGGTCCGGGTGGTACCGAAAGGCTCGTGATTCTTTTTACTCCTAATCCGGTGGACGGTATGAAACTTGAAGATTTTGTCCAGGCTCCACATCAGGGGGACCGAATTTTTGCTGGACGATATGCGACTGACCGAGTTTCGTTTAACGTTATTGCACGGCTTCAGAGTACAGCCCTTACCATTGAACCAAGTGTGGTTACAGTAGGAACCTCACGATCACTGGTTTTTACCGCTACCCTGCAAACTTCAGATGGAAGGGCCCTTGAGGGGCAGGAACTGCTCTGGTCGGTGAGCGATGGACGGGTCAGTTCGGCGCGGACTGTGACGGATTTACAGGGTCAGTCCCGAAACACGTTTTATGCCCCTTCGTTTACGGGAACTGTGACCCTGCAGGTAAGCTTTGCTGGGGATGTCCGCCTGGCGCCCGCTCAGGCTACGGCTACCATTGAAGTAGGTTTAAGACCTTCTCCGGTCGAACTCACCGTGACACCTTCCTCTTTTACGGTGGATTCAGGTGGATCTCTCAAACTTACGGCTCTGCTTCGAGACCAGAACGGACGACCGATTCCTTCTCAGGTTCTGCGATGGACGGCAAGCACCGGGAGCCTGAACACCCGTTCTACCACCACCGATTCCTCGGGAAAAGCCTCGGTTACCTACTATGCTCCTGCGGTAGAGGAAGTCACGCCGGTGGATATCACGGTCGATTTCCCGGGGACCAAACAATTTGATCCTGCTTCACTTGTGGTTTCAGGGGAGGTTGCTCCGGTAATCACTTACGCGCTCTCCTCGACCCTTTTCTATGTTGATTTTGGGGGCGATAAGATTCGTCATAATGGAGATAACCTGCGCTACACCGGAAATCTGGTTACTGGATTTGGCGTGAATGAAACCTCGTTCCTGGAGATGCGTACCAGGAACGATATGGTCGATTTCACTTTCTCTCCGGGGGGGCTTCCGGTAAGAGGATGTATCCTTCTCTGGGTGCAGGGCGATCCTGGAGCACGGGTGCGGGTGATCCTTAACGGAAAACGCCTGGGGGCTTTCCCGGTTGGAGAGGGTACGTTAAGCCCCGAAGGGGAGCAAAGAGTGGTTGTCTCTCAGAATGATTTTGTTGAGGGTACAAATCGCTTGCGGATTGAAGTTGATGCGCCTAACCGAAGTATTCGATTACAGAAGGTAGCCATCGTATTCTAACTTTCGTCATGGATTGGGATCTGGAGAGCATTTTTGATCGAATCGGTGGCTATGTGTATCTCGTTGATACAGCAACCTACAAAGTGCTGTATGCCAACAAAACGCTGAAAAAGGTTTTTGGAGAGGATGTGCTGGGGCGTTCCTGCTTCGAGGTACTGCATGGGCGGAGCGCCCCTTGCGAGTTTTGTCCGAACAGGAGAGCTTTTTCTTCCCCCAAGAAGACCATCTCGTTTGAATTTTATAACCCTAAGCTTAAACGTCATTTCTACTGCATGGATCTGGCGGTAGATTCTCAGGATGGTTCCACCAGGAAGTTAAAGATCGCCATTGATGTAACCAGGACAAGAGTTATGCATCTTGCTCTGGAAGGTCTGGTTCGTCTTCTCCTTTCTCTGACCCATAATTATTTTGCCAATGTGGAGAAAATCTTGCATTTCATTCTGGAACAGTGGGGAGGGAGTGAGGTTGCATATCGGGGAAGAGAGGGGCATCTCTTTGTGATCCAGGGGAATGATGGGAGTGTGTTGACCAAAGAGGCATGGGCCAACATCTTTGATGCGTCGCTCTACAAAAAGCACTGGAAGTTAAAAAGAGGAATACACCGCATTCTGGTGCTGCAGGTAAATCAAGGTTCTTTCCTGGGAATTGTCAGAGAAGCTTTGCCAAAGCCTCTTTTGCCTAAGGGTGCGTACTTTGTGGTTTCACGACTTCTTTATCTGGAAGAGGAAAGACGGCGTGAAGAGTTACGCTGGTTTCGTCTTTTTGATCGCAGTCCGGATCTTTTGTTTCTGGTCAATCAGGATGGGAAAATTGTAGACAGCAATACCAGGGTCAGTGAAGTCCTGGGGTGGAGCAAAAAGGCGCTTCAGGAAGAGAATGTGGAACTGATTTTTGGGAAAGATGTTTGGCAGAAGCTCTTAGAGAGGGTTGACCAAACCTCTTTTCTGGCTATGGAACTTGAGGTGCAGAACGTTCGGGGTGAAGCCTTCAGTTTCGAGGTCCGGGTCTCACGTTTTGGGGAAAATGATGAAAAGTTTTACCTTTTATCTCTTCGTGATATCGGAGAGCGAAAGCGGTACGAATCAGTCCTGTTGCGATTTGCTCTGTATGACCAGTTGACCGGATTATACAATCGCCGTTTTCTGGAGGAGTATCTTTCCAAGGAGCTTGAGCGGTGTAAACGAGAAGGATATGCTCTGTCGGTGGCCTTTGTCGATGTCGACTCCTTTAAGAAGATTAACGACGTTTACGGCCACGTTTTTGGTGATGAGGTCCTGAAGGTTGTGGCCGGAACAATACAGAATATGGTTCGAGCAAGCGATATTGTAGCTCGTTATGGAGGCGATGAATTTGTCCTGGTTTTGCCCAGGGCGACGGAATCTGATGCGCTAAAAGTGATGGAAAGAATCGCGAAAAACCTCCGTGCTGGTCAAGTGCGGGGTGAGCCATTTTCGGTGCGGATTTCCTATGGTATCTATACCTGGGATCGGAAGAAGAACATTACGGAACTCTTTCAGGAAATTGATCGCCGGATGTATCAGATGAAAAAGGAAGGCGAACGTCTTTGACTTTTGTTCGGGGGAATGTGCTTTTACCACGGGGAACCCCTTTTCGCGAAAATAATCCTTGGGATTATGTGCCCAACCTCAAGCAAGGGTTACAGAAAGAAACTCTGGTACCACTTCCAGAAGCTATGGTGCGGGTGGTTTTACCTGAAAGTGGAGCGCTGGTCACGCAGGGATTAACTAATGACGAAGGGGAATTTTTCTTGAGGGTTCCCAGACGAGGGAAGTACTTTGTGGAGATTTTCTTTGAGGGAAAACTTATCGCGCTTTCTTTTCTCGAGGTTAAAGAGGAAAAAGAACTTGACATTGGAACCATAGATAGCGTTTCAACTGCTTACGCATTGTGGAAGAAAAAGGAAGTTCAGGCAGGAGAGGAGATATCCCCCCCGCTTCTTAATCGATTACAGCGGGAAATAGAAAAATTCTGGAAAAGGGGTCAGGGACTTGAAAACCTTCGCATTTGGAAAGATCTGGCCAGTCAGTCTTCTTTCAAATCTCTTGACCCTTTTGAACTGATTGAATATCTCCATTTCGGCTTTGATTCTACAGGTGATAAACTCCTCATAGAATGGAAAGCAAAAGAAGAGGTGAAGGCCTCTCTTTTTTACCGTTCTTTTCGGGCCGGTCATTATTGTCGAGAGGAGACTTCGTTCCAGCGAGAAGGTCAGTTTCTCCTTAAAGTGCGTGAGTTTGAGGGGTATCTTTTTTACCTGGAGGTGCGGAACCGAAGCCATATTCTGGGCCGAACCCCCCTCTACGCAGTGCGAGCTCCAATTTTACCAGTTCGTCGAGAGATGAGCCTGGTGGGACGACAGGAAGGACCGTTGACGGTGGCACGGAGGGAAGTTTCGGGTAATCGGAAATTGGTTCTTCTCGATCAAGAAGGGAAGAGAGAAATCAACCTGATGCTGAAAAGCGTTTCAGAAAGAAATTTTGAAGCAGAACTCACCTTTTCGTTCCTGCGTCGAGGAGATATCCCCCGCTATTTTGTCCGTGAGGGATTTGATGAAGTGGAGTTTACCATTTATCTTCCTGAAGATCACTCGGTTTTCTGGGGTCCGGTAGGGTCATCACAGGGGGTTAAAATTGCCCGAGAAGATTGGGAGTACTTGCTGCGCCGCTTCCGGAAAATCACGCCTCAGATTTCTTCCGGGGATTTTATCGAGGTTGGTTACAGCCTTCCCTTTGCTGAGGTGGTTGCGTATCGAGGTGGAGAATATTTTCGGCTTTTTTCCAATGTGAATCTTGAAAGCACAATACTTTTGATTGGCTCTCGTAAGCTTAATTCTCTGGATTTTGAGGCCGTACTGTACTATCGGGGCACTCTCAACCTCTTTGGAGAAGGCCTTTTTGAGGGGTACGTCATTGAACTTGATTTTGAGGGAAAGTTTGAGGAAGAGGTGGAGGAAGAAAACCGTTTTGGCCGGCAGTGGGGTGAATGTATCGGGAAAGTCAGCTTCTGGGTGGATTTGGAAATGAAGCTTCGGGATAAGGACAGAAAGCTTGGATAGGACAGGTGTGGCAGAGTGGTTTTTTTGCCTGGCAGATGAACCTTCCCAGAAACCCAAGAAGATGGGTGGCTCGTACCCATTTCTCTCTGGGGATGAGTTGTCTGAGGTCTTCTTCGATTTTATCTGGAGAAGAAGCAAAAGAAAATTGTAGCCGCTGGGCAACTCTTCCCACGTGAGTGTCGACTGGCAAAGCCGGGATGCCAAAGGCATTACCGAGGACGATGTTCGCCGTTTTTCTTCCTACCCCGGGGAGCTTAACCAATGCTTCTAAAGAGGGGGGAACCTCTCCCCGGAATTTCTCCACGATCTCGCGAGCGGCTTCTTTGACAAATCGAGCTTTTTGACGGTAATAATTTAAAGGACGCACAATGTGTTCGATTTCTTCAAGGGGAGCCTGAGCAAGAGAGAGCACATCCTGGTATTTTTGAAAGAGAACCTTCGTTACCTGATTGACTCGCTCATCCTGAGCTTGGGCGGCGAGGATGGTAGCAATGAGAAGCTCAAAAGGCGTCCGAAATTCAAGGAGTAACCGTGCTTCCGGGAAATGCTCCTCTAAAATGGACAGGATGTGAGCTATCCTTTCCTCTTCCACTTTTCGTTCCCCCTTTAATGATATAATAAACAAAAACCATTGGCTATGGTGGGGGAATGAAAAATTGAAAAAAATCTGGTTTATTTTGGTGATTTTGGGACTCACCGTTTTTAGTATTACGCCGCTGGTAGCACAGGGAGCCACGCCCACGACGAAAGAGGTGCTTCTCGAGAGTGCCGATCGCATCAAATACGATTCCAAAGGAGAAACATTTGTTGCTTCGGGGCGGGTGGTGGCGATTCAGGGAGAAAACCGCATCCAGTGTGAGGAGCTTTTCTTTAATCTGAAAGAGAACCAGGGGGATTTTAAAGGACAGGTGGTGGTCACTCGGGGCAAGACTGAAATCCGGGCACAGAATATGAGTGGTGATTTTGACACCGAAATCTATCAGTTCAAAGATCAGGTGGAATTGAAAAAAGAACGTGAAGAAGAGGAAGGGGCATCGCTCATTTTCTGGAAAGCCGTGGCGCTCTTTTATAACGGAAAAAACGAAGAAGCCTGGAGTGAAGGAGGAGTGGAAATTACCTGGAAGGAGATCACCATCAAGGCCGATAAGGTCCATTATTTTCCCAAATCTGAGGGCCAGGAAGAGCGAATGATTCTGGAGGGGAAAGTGATGATTACCGAGAAGGACCGGGAGCTTGAGGTAACCAGGGCAATCTACTATCTTGACTCGGAAACGCTCGATGCCGAAGGGATTACTCGGGGGAAATTCCTGATCAAAGAAAAGGAGTCATAGTCGATGCATCAAAAAATTACCTGGTTTATTCTGGTGGGCTTTTTTCTCCTTATTCCTTATCGCTTTGGCCTTGCACAGAGTGCTCTGGAGCTCACCGGCGAGCGTTTGTTGTATCAGGTAGAAAAAAATGAAGTACTTCTGTACCGGGGGAAGATAACGTATAAAGATGTGGTCCTGGAAGCCGAGAAAATCCATCTTTTGCTTGATAAGCAAGAACTGGAAGCCGAGGGGAATGTGGTGGTTACCCGGAAAAACGAGGGCCTTGCGGCTGAAAAACTCTTTTATAACTGGGAAAAGGACTGGTGGAAATTCCAGAAGGTCCGTTCCGACATAACCGGGGCTTCGATTGAGGGAAAGCTCTATTTCAAAGGGGAAGCGATCAAAGAGGAAGAAGATACCACCGAAATCGAAGGGGCGCGTTTTACCGGATGTGACCTCGAAGAACCCCATTACTATATAGAAGCCAGAAAAATTGTGATCTTTCCCAATCGAAGGGTAGTGATCCATGGTCTTTCCTATTTCGATTTTGGTCGCCGTCTTTTTTCGTTATCGTATTATTCGTTCTTTCTGGATCGGATTGATCAGTTGCCTCTTTTTCCCTCTTTTGGGTACTCAAGCGCTACGGGCCTGAGCCTGGGGTATTTCTATAATTACTCTATTAACGATTACTCCTTTGGGACGGTTATCTTCAACTGGTGGCAGAAGAACGGCTGGAGCATCGAGGTGCGACATTATCTGGATAACGAAGAAAAGGGCGAGAAAGGGAAGATTATCTTGTACTATCGGGATTACCCTTCGGCTTCGGCAACGTTTACCGGAAGGGCCGAGTACGAAAAGAAACTCGATGAATTTACCACTCTGTCTGGGAGTCTTGATTATTCCAAAACGGTGGGAAAAATTGATGACGTGTATGCTCTACTTTTAAGTGTTAATCGAGAAAAGAAGGGCGAAACCGGAAAACTCAATTTGAGTTATAACGCCGACTGGGAAAGTCAGAGCGATAACCTTTCGGTTCTTCTCACGTATCAACGAAGTATAGGGGAAAACCTCTGGGGAGGGCTGGAACTTTCCTATGTTGAACAGGCCAAGTGGCGGTCTTTCGAGGATCAGGACCTACGTTACCTCCTCTATTTCCAGAAAACCCAGGATAAATGGACCTATACCCTGCGTTATGCTGGTCACAGCGACCTTGAAGGAGATATCTATACCGGTGATACCATTCAGGTGGTGCGAAAAATGCCCGAACTCGAAATATCGAGGGCGAAGGAAAGAATTGGCAAATCTGATTTTTCTTATGCCTACGGGGCGGTGGCTGGGTATTACTTTGAAGAAGAAACCGGGGTAAAGGATAGCCGTCTTAATCTCTATGTTGACGTGACAGGAGGCAGTAAGCTTGGTGAAAATACGGTCCTTAAACCTACCTTGCACTTCGAGCAGAATTTCTATGGGAATGGTTTTGCTCGGTATCTCTGGTCAAGTAATCTGGGGGTGGAGCACCAGTTTTCATCGAACCTTTCTTTATCCCTTTCCTACGATTGGCGTGGGTACAAGGGGGCCACGCCTTTTAAATTCGATTACACCACCAAAGAGAGTAGTTTCCTGTCGGTGAACGTTATGTATGCTCAGAGTCCCTGGAAAATTACTCTGGAGACCGGGTATGATTTTGTGGCAAAAGAATTTATCGATGCCATTGTGGGCATTACCTATGATGTTTCTCCTCAGAAGCAGGTAACTCTTAAGGGGAATTACAATTTTGAGAGTGCCGAGTGGAAGGGGATGAGTTTTTCCATTTCCTGGCCTGTATCCAAGGAGTGGAATATAGGGCTTGAAGGGGTTTGGGACTTTCAAGAGGGGGAACTTGACGCCTTACAGGTTCGCCTGGCCCGGGATCTGCACTGCCGGGAGATCA
>JABUEZ010000034.1 GCA_013314795.1 Candidatus Profundicultor aquiphilus
TTTTTTTGGCGTATCTTGTTCCCTTTACTCTTTTGTCTCGAACCCCTCGAGTATGGGGAAGTTTCCTTTTCTGGGTAATTTTTGCTCTTATCGCTCTGGTACTTCTTGTAAAGATTATGAACCAGTGGAACCATGAGCACTAATCTGATTCTTGCTGTTATTCTCATTTACGCCTTCTGGGGCAGTGCGTTAGCCTTTCTTTCGCGGCGAGAACTCCGGCCAAGCCTCGTTGATTATTTTCTGGCCAGTAATAAATTACACTGGCTTACCGCTTCGCTTTCCTATGGTGCCACCACTTACAGTGCCTTCATGATGCTGGGGCTTGCCGGCTTAACCTACCGTGGTGGAGTGGGAGCGCTGGGGTTTGAACTCATCTATCTCTCGGGATTAATCTGCGCCGTAACGCTGGGACCATACATCTGGAAAATCGGACAGGCACACCGGTGCGTAACCCCTGGAGAAGTTTTAAGCGTTCACTATGGAAGTCGATTCGTAGGAATTGCTTACGCCCTGGTTTCGCTTACGTTCCTTGTTCCCTACACTTCGGTCCAGCTTACCGGCATCGGATACCTTCTCGAAACGCTTTCCAATGGAAAAATATCCTATTTCTGGGGACTTACTATTGCAACCATCCTCGCTTTCTTGTGGGTAGAAATTGCAGGACTTCGATCCGTGGCGATCACCGACAGTTTACAAGCAGGCATCATGATGGTCAGTTCTCTGTTCCTGGTGTTCATTCTGGTCTATCGCTTTTTTGGGGGATGGGGAGGACTGTTTCATGCCTTAGAAATCAAATATCCCGAGTGGTTGACCGTCCCCGGAAACGGTTTCTTCACGTTTCGAACCTTTCTGGGACTTTCCCTGCCCTGGTTCTTTTTCAGTATTTCCAACCCTCAGGTTTCTCAGCGACTTCTGGTTCCCTCATCGCTCCACGAGATGCGTAAAATGCTGGTGGGTTTCCTTTTTTACGGTTTCTTCTATACTCTCATCACCATTATCCTCGGTTTTTCAGCTCGAGCTCTTATCCCCGATCTCAAAAACCCGGATCTGGCCACTCCCACAATCCTCGCCCAGTTTTCTCTCCCTGCCTGGGTGGTTCTGCTTAGCACCTTGGGGATTCTTTCGGCTGCGGTATCCACAATTGATTCCATCTTTCTTACCCTCTCTTCCATGTTTGCACGAGATATCCTGAGCCTCTCAAGACGAAGCGAAAAAGAAAGGTTACTTCTGGTCCGTTTCATTCTCATCCCGATTCTCTGCTTTTCCACCTTTCTTTTTGCCCTGGCCCGTTTTAACCTCATTGCTCTTCTTTCTGTGGCGTCATCAGCAGGTCTCATTGCCGTTGTTCCAGCTTTCGTAGGCGGACTTATTTTCAAAAAGGGGAATGCCCAAGCTGCCACTCTGAGTATCCTGGGAGGGGCTTTGATTTCTTTTGTCCTTCAGCTCTTTAACCTCAAACCACTGGGTTTATGGCCTGGAGTAATCACGCCTCTCGTTGCGACTCTCCTCTTTGGGACACTGAGTCCCCTCTCTCCTAAAAAATCAAAACTGAATCGGTAAATTCGCCTCTTTATCCCTCAATGAGAGGAACAAAAATACATCCTCCATAATTTTCGATATGCAGCTGCCCTTCCTTTTTTACACCTCGAATCAGGTTCTGTCCGGTTTCCCCCTCCAGAGGAAGGACTATGATCCCTCCTTCTGTCAGTTCCTCTACCCACGATTCATAAATTCTGCCTGCACAGGCACTAACGATAATCTTTTCATATGGAGCAAACTGGGGAAGGCCTTTTGTTCCATCACCCCGAAAGAGGAAAATATTGGTATACCCCAGGACACCAAGAGATGCTCGAGCTCTATCGAAAAGGGTCTCGATTCGTTCTATGCTATATACCTCCTTAGCGAGTTCAGCCAGGATTGCTGTCTGGTAGCCTGAGCCGGTGCCAATTTCTAAAATGCGGTCCGTGGGCTCAATGGCCAAAAGTTCCAGCATGAGGGCCACAATATAGGGCTGAGAAATCGTCTGACCCTCTCCAATGGGGAGAGGAGAATCATGATAGGCTAAGCTTTGAAATTCTGAGGGAACAAAAAAATGCCGAGGAACCTTCAAGAAGGCCTCTATAACCCGACGATCCCGCACCCCTCGAGCAACAATCTGTTGCTCTACCATCACCGTGCGGCGTTCTGTGGCGTCCTCTTCCAGAGCCACTCAGTATCCCACCCTGAAATCATGATAGAGGCCACTGAAGGGAAACCATTCCTCGCGAAAAGAACTGACATGGGCACTGACCGGACCTCTTTTCACTTCTTCAAAAAATCTCTCCACCTCTTCTTTTCTTCCCTCAGCAAGCACTTCCACTTCTCCCGAGGGAAGATTACGCACAAAACCAGTAACCTCAAATTCCTGAGATGCACGCAAAACAAAATAGCGGTACCCTACTCCCTGCACTCTTCCCCTCAAGGTCAGCCTTCCCTGAACCCATTCGTTCATTGCTTCACCCTGCCCAACAAAGCATTCAGTTCTTTCCGAAGAGCATAATCAGTTAAACTGGGACGCAAAGGGGTTATGGACACTCGAGAATGCCAGATGGCCTGAAAATCAGAATTCTCAAGTAACAAAAAGTCTCTCTGTCCTTCTTCAAAAACAAACCTCCGCAAGCCATCAGAACTGTTCTCTAACTCCCGCACCTGAGTAAAATAGAAACGATCTCCCAGTTCGGTGATGCTCCATCCGGCAATATCGTCCTTTTCTGCACAATCAGGAACGTTCACATTCAGAACGAGGTTCCTCTCCTTTGCCCAAACTGCTTCAAAGGTTTCCCATATCTCCAGGGCAATCTGAGCAGCCAGGTCATAATTCCCGTACTCCCCTAAAACCAGCGATACCGCCATAGAAGGAATTCCAGACATTGCCGCTTCCATGGCTGCGGCAACTGTACCGGAGTAAAAAACATCGAACCCCAGATTAGGACCTCTATTGATACCCGAAACCACAAAGTCAACAGCCCCATGGCCAAAGAGATTCAACCCCAGAATGACCGTATCGGCCGGGGTACCATCCACAGCAAAACCCTTTACGCCTTCCACTTCCACTTCCCGCACCGACAGAGGTCGGCGAGCAGTAATGCTATGACTGGAACAACTCCGCTCATCCGTGGGAGCAACCAGAATCACTTCCACCTTCCGGACAAAAGCCCGAAGCAAAGCCCGAATTCCGGGACTGTCAAATCCATCATCGTTGGTAATGAGTACTCTTTCCATGATCTTTAACTCCCATCTTTTCCAGAATTCCTCGTGCCACAATCACTCCAGACGCAGAAGCCTGAATTAAACCACGGGTAATTCCAGCACCATCACCGGCAAGGAAAAGGTTGGCAATTTTGCTTTCCAGGTTTTTACCCACCTGAACTCTCGAAGAGTAAAACTTAACTTCCACACCGTATAAAAGCGTATGGGGAGAATTGATCCCCGGAATAAATCGGTCCAGAGCCGAGAGCATCTCCAGGATATCCTGCAGGAACCGATAGGGTAACGCGAAACTCAAATCACCGGGACTCGCCCCCTGGAGAGTGGGTTTAATCATCGATTTGGCAATCCGCTCCGGTGTGGAGCGTCTTCCCAGTTCCAGGTCTTTCAGTCGCTGGATGATGACTCCTCCACCCAGCATGTTCGCCAGATGTGCCACATATCGCCCATACGCAATGGGTTCCTTAAAAGGTTCGGTGAAATTGGTGCTCACCAGAATGGCAAAATTGGTGTTGAGGGTTTTCCGCTCCTCGTAACTGTGACCGTTGACGGTGATGATGCCATCGTTGTACTCCGTGACCACTTCACCATAGGGACACATGCAAAAAGTCCGCACCCGGTCATCAAAGGTGTGAGAGTAATAAACGAGTTTCAACTCGTACATTACCCTGGTAAAATCTTCCATCACCGAAGCAGGAACCTCCACCCGCACTCCTAAATCCACCGGGTTATTCGCCAGGGGTAACCCCAAACGCAAGCACTCTTTGCGCAGCCAATCAGCTCCCACTCTTCCCGGGGCAATCACCACAAAGCTGCTGCGTACTTCGCTCCCATCAGCAAAACGTACCCCCTGCACGACTTCACTTTCAACCAGGATTTCCTCCGCTTCCGTCAATGTCACAATTTCAGCCCGATTCTGAAGATGGTTAAAGATGTTCTGCAGTATTTTCCGACACCGGTCCGTCCCCAGATGCCGGATCTTGGAAGAAACCAGGGTTAACTCAGCCATCTCCGCTTTCTTTCTCAATTCCTCAACTTTTTCCACATCCTCCCCATAAACCGGGGTTTCTCCTCCAAAGCGCACATAGACAGAATCCACATAATCAAGAAGTGATCCGAAGTCCGCTCCCTCAAGGTATCTACCGAGTTGCCCGCCTACTTCTTCAGAGAGAGTGAGCTTTCCGTCACTGAAGGCACCCGCCCCTCCCCAACCACAGAGGAGCGCACAGGGAGAACATTTTCGACAAATACGGTTATTTTCCCGAGCCGGACAGCGCCGCTTCTCGATGTTCTTCCCCCGGTCCACGATCAGAATCCGTAAATCCGCATTTTCCAGAAGCTCCAGGGCAGCAAAAATACCGGCCGGCCCTGCCCCCACAATGATCACATCATACTCTTTCTTCAAGGCGTTCATCTTGCCCCTTTTTCATCTCCTCCAGAATCATCAACGCAATCTCCAGAGCATTTTTTCCCTCTTCCAACCCCACCAGTGGCTTCTCACCATTCCGCACACATCGCACGAAATGCTCCAGCTCCAGACGCAGCGGTTCTCCTTTTTGAATGATTGGTTTTTCCATCAATACCTGGGGAGTGAGAGCAGAAGTTTTTTTATACACGGCCAGCTCTTGTTCCAGATAGTCGATAGAGATGAAGGAGTCAATCTGAGTGATCTCCATCCGTCGAATCTTTTTGCGAGTAATCCGGCTGGCCGTCAAATTGGCAATACACCCATTGGCAAACACAAGCTGCGTGTTGGCGATATCCTCCTGTCTTGAAAACACTGAGTACCCAAAAGCATGTACCTTTACCACTTCACTCTTGACAATGCTCGTCACAATATCAATATCATGAATCATCAGGTCCAGAACCACACCCACATCGACATTGCGATTCACATAAGGACCCATACGGCAACAATCAATAAAAATTGGTCGATCCACAATTTTGGAGAGCTCAATCACTGCGGAATTGAAACGCTCAATATGCCCAACCTGCAAAATGACCCTTTTGCGATTCGCCATCTCCATGAGTTCCCTGGCCTCTTCCAGGTTGGTGGTAACAGGCTTTTCGATGAGGATATTGACCCCCTCCTCAATAAAATGTCCGGCAATCATCCGATGCAAGACCGTGGGCACCACGATACTCACTGCATCAACCTTTCCAAAGAGCTCCCGGTAATCAAAAAATGGGGTGGTGTGATACCGATCAGCAATTTCTCTGGCCCGTTCTTTATTGATATCCACAACCCCTACCAGTTCCACCTCAGGGAGCTCAGAGTAGATCCGAGCGTGGTGTTGTCCCAGATACCCAACTCCAACCACACCAACTCGCACCAGCGTCAATTCTCCTCACCTTCAGTAACAAAAATCTATAAAGCAAAAAAACTGCGTATCAAAGAAGCAACCACATTCAATTCATCCTCTTTCAGTTGAGGATGCACCGGTATTGATAATACCCTATCCTTGAGGGACTCTGCAACTGGAAACGAACAGTTAGCCACCATGTCCACGAGAAAAGGCTGCTTATGTAACGGAACAGGGTAATAGACTTCACATCCTACTCCGGCATTTCGCAAAAAGGCGAGTAACTCATCTCTTTTCTCCTGGAGTCTCAAAGTATACTGATGGAATACGGAGACTCTCCCTTCCGGAACTTTTGGCGTAACCACCCGAGGACACAAATCCATCAATGCCTGGTTATAGAACGTAGCGTTGAAGCGTCTTTTTTCATTCGCTTCCTCCAGTTTTTTAAGCTGGACTCGTCCAATTGCCGCAGCGATATCCGTCATCCTGAAATTGTATCCCAACATTTCGTGATAGTATCTTTTTCTACTCCCATGATTGATAAGCATACGGCATCGTTGAGCAAGTTCCGAACTATCAGTAACCACCATACCACCCTCACCGGTGGTCATGTTTTTGGTGGGATAGAAGCTAAAGGCCGCCATTTCCCCAAAACTTCCCACCTTTTTCCCTCGATAGGAAGCTCCGTGAGCTTGAGCACAATCTTCAAGAAGAAAGAAACCATATTGCTCCTTTAAGCTCAAGATAGCCTCCATATCACAGGGCAGCCCATAGAGATGTACAGCAATAACACCCTTTACATTTTTTTCCCGCTTCAGAACCCTCTCAAGACACGAAGAATCCAGATTAAAGGTCTCTTCGTCAACATCACAAAAAACAGGCATACCCCCACACTGAACAATAGCACTTGCTGTAGCCACAAAAGTAAAAGGAGTGGTCACAACCTTATCGCCTTCTCCTACTCCCAGTGCTTTTAAGGCTACAAACAGCGCCGATGTCCCACTACTCGTGGCAATCGCTTCTCTGACCCCAATATACCTGGCGAACTCTTCTTCAAAGAGTTCCACCTGTCGACCTCGAGCAAGAAATCCTGAATCGAGAACTCCAAGCACTGCATTTTTTTCCTCTTCCCCCAGAAAGGGCTTACTGAGTGGTATCTCCATTTCTTCATCCTCGCTTCTTTAAAGTCTCCAGATAAGAAAGGTAAGACTCAAAATTGGAAAGCATCTCCTCTAAAGAGTCTCCACCAAATTTTTTCCGGTACGCATCTGCCAGTACCCAAGACATCATGGCTTCCCCCACTACCAGAGCACGGGGCACAGCACAGACATCGGAACGTTCATACCGAGCCTGAACCGGCTCTCCAGATTGGATATCCACGCTCTGTAGACCTCGTAAAAGGGTGGGAATCGGCTTCATTGCACACCGAACCCACACAACTTCCCCGTTTGAAATTCCACCTTCGATACCACCACTCCGATTGGTTCGGCGTACAAAGGGAAAAGGTGATGAAGAGGCATCATAGAAAATTTCGTCGTGGAATTCGCTTCCCTGAAGAAGCGTCGAGCGAAACCCTTCTCCAATTTCCACTCCCTTGATTCCCGGGATACTCATGAGGTAAAAACTGAGCTGAGCATCCAACCGTTCTTCAAACTGGGCATAGCTCCCCAATCCAGGCACAACTCCCAATCCAGCCACCACAAACCTTCCCCCCAAGGTATCACCCTTTGCCCTGGCATTTTCAACCAATTCTACCATTTCCCGTTCCTTGATTGGATCAAAAGTTGCCATCACAGAGTTTCGAGCTCGAGTAATTTTTTCTTCCCACCCCATGTTTTCTTCCACCACAACTGGACCAATACTTTCTACAAACCCTCCCACAGTAACACCAAAATGAGAAAGAAGGGTTTTGGCTATCGCCCCTGCCACACAGCGAACCACCGTCTCCCTGGCGCTTGCCCGCTCAATAACATTTCTCAAGTCAACAAATCGATATTTAACCATCCCGGAAAGGTCAGCGTGTCCAGGGCGGGGAACGGTAACTCCACGATATTCCGGGGGTGGATCACCAAGAGGATCCATAATTTCTAACCAGTTCTTATAGTCCTGATTTCGCACCAAAATGGCCACCGGAGTTCCCAGAGTTTTCTTCCAGCGCACTCCCCCGAGGATTTCTATCTGATCCTCCTCAATCTCCATCCGTGGACTTCTTCCTACTCCCTTTCTCCGGCGAAGAAGTTCCTGATGAATAAAATCAATATCGAGCAAGAGGTTGGAAGGTAAGCCCTCTATTAAAACCACCATGCCGGGACCATGGGATTCACCCGCGGTCCTGAAACTCAATCTCACGTTTCACAGCCTCCTTTAGTTGTAGAACATCCGTGAGGAAAATACGAAACTTTTCTTGATTTCCTTCCTGGAGTAAAGACGCAATCTCGCGGAGTTTCGCCTGAAATCGATCAATATCGACAATGATCCTTTTTCGATTGGCCCAGAATATATCCATCCATATCTCGGGACAGGCACCAGCAATTCTTGTCCAGTCGCGAAACGATTTACCACCGAACAGGACCCAGTCCTTGCGGTGCTCAAAAAAAGTTTCTAGATACACACTGGAAAGAAGGTGCGGCAGATGACTCACGGCAGCACACACTTCATCATGTTCCTCAGGAGTCAAAAAAAAACCTGTCCCCCTAAAATTCCGGCAACTTCAAAAATCAGTTCTCGAGTTTCTTCTCTCACAGAAACCGGGGAGACGAGAACTGGAACTCCCCGAAATAAACCTCGTTCGGCGTTTTCAATACCTCCTTCTTCTTTCCCTCCCATGGGATGAAAACCAATATATTCCCAAGGTAAACCGTCTCTCTGGATCTCGGCAAAAATCCATTCTTTAACACTGCCCACATCGAGAATAAGCGTGTGAGGAGAAAGAAAGGGCTTCATCTGGCTAAACACTTCTGGAATCGCTCTGACAGGTGTAGCCAGAAAGACAACGTCCGCTCCCCGCACGACCTCTTCAAAATCAAGCGCCACATCGATTGCACCTTTTTCTAGAGCCCTCAGCACGACTTCGGGACTCACGTCATAACCCCGAATCACCTTCTTGCGTGACCAGGCCGAAAGATCCATTCCTAGAGATCCCCCAATTAAACCCAGCCCAATGATGGAAATGGTCAGCTGTTCCAACTCAGATCTCCCTTCCTACAAGTGGGGCGAAACGCCTCAAATCACGAACAAGAGAGAAAAACTGATCCGGAGAGATAGATTGAGGTCCGTCAGAAAGCGCTTCCACAGGATTGGGATGAACCTCAACTAAAAGCCCATCTGCCCCCACAGCCAGAGCAGCAAGACACATGGGATGGACCAGGTCGCTGCGTCCGGTACCATGACTGGGGTCAACCAGAATGGGAAGATGACTCTTCTTTTTAACCAGCGGAATACAGCTCAAATCCAGGGTATTGCGTGTGGCAGGCTCAAAAGTTCGAATGCCCCGCTCACAGAGCACCACCTGGTAGTTGCCCTGAGCAAGAATGTACTCTGCCGACATCAGCATTTCATCTATAGTATTCATCATACCCCGCTTGAGCAGTACCGGTTTTCGGAGTTTACCCACCGCTTCAAGCAACCGGAAGTTTTGCATATTTCGCGCTCCAATCTGAATCATATCGGCATATTCGGCAACCATGGGAAGCTCCTCAATCCCCAGCGCTTCAGTCACGATTGGGAGACCAGTCAGCTCCCTCGCTCGGGCCAGCAGTTTCAACCCTTCTTCTCCCAAACCCTGAAAACTATAAGGAGAGGTCCGGGGTTTGAAAGCCCCACCCCGCAATATTTTCCCCCCAGCTTCCTTGACTCGAAAAGCGGTCTCCATAACCTGAGTTTCTGACTCTACCGCACACGGCCCGGCAATAATCACAAATTTTCCGGGGCCAATTTCCACGTCGTTCACCCGAACCACGGTATCCTGCTCACGAAATTCGCGACTGGTTAATTTATACGGAGTCAAAATGGGGATAACTCTCTCTACAAAAGGTAAAACCCCAATTTTCTCCTCCAGATTCACACCCCGTTCATCACCGATGGCACCGATAATGGTTCTCTCTGTGCCTTGAGAAATATGCACCCCAAAACCCAACTTTTTGAGTCTCCTGACCACCTCTTCAATTTCCTGTGGCGCGGCACCACTTCTGAGAACAATAATCATGTTTTACCCTCCTGAATCCGATACAATTCTCCACAGGAGGCCTGGATTCCCCGTCCCCGCGATTTTCTGACCGTGACATTGATCCTATTCTCCTTGAGAATCCTCACAAACCGCTCTATCCGCTCTGAAGAAGCAGGACGAAACGAAGAACCTGCCACCTGATTGCCTGGAATGATATTTACATGCACCAGCATTTCCACCAGAAGACGAGCCAGAGCATGCGCATCTTTTGCACTATCGTTGACATCTTGCCACAGCGTGTATTCTACCGTAACCCTCCGATTGGTAAGAGTAATATACTCTCGCACCGACCTCAAGACCGAAGATAAAGGATAAATTCTATTAAGCGGCACAAGCAAAGATCGTAAATCATTGTCGGGGGCATGAAGAGAAACGGCCAGGTTCACTTCCTTAAAATCTCGACCAAGCTGTACAATTGCCCCGGGAACACCTACAGTTGAAACCGTAATTCTCCGAGATCCAATCCGTAAGCCCTCCCGCGCATTGATCACTCGAAGGGCCTTTGAAAAATGGTCATAGTTCAAAAGAGGTTCTCCCATACCCATGAAAACCAGATTTTCAACCTTTAAACGGCGTTCCCGTTCAACCAGCCACACCTCTTCGACGATCTCCTGAAAGTTTAAATTCCTTTTAAATCCAGTTCGGCCCGTGGCGCAAAACGGACACCCCACCGGACAACCAACCTGCGAAGAAACACACAGGGTATTCCTTCCTCGGTGAGGGATCAGAACCTCTTCAACGGCATTTCCATCATGCAGGGTGAGCAAAAATTTTTCGGCACCATCCTGAGAACGCAATCTTTCCTTAATATGTAATTCCCCAACCTGGAAAGATTCGGCAAGTGCCCTTCGCAACTTTACTGGAAGGTCAGTCATATCCTCAAAACAGGAAACCCCTCTCTGATAGAGCCATAAAGCAACCTGCCGAGCTCGATAAGCAGGCTCCCCTCTTTCCTCAAACCAGGAAAAAAGATCCTGAGGCAACAAACCAACGATATTCCGCTTTCCCAAATCCATCCTCCTCAGAGAGAACCGTATCCCCAAGTTTACTCAAAAATCGAGGAACAACTCAACAATCCAAACAGGTCACCTATATCACGTAAAAATTTCACTTTATCCTTGTTAAGGAGCCCAAAGTATCAACTTATTTTACAATACCAATTTTTATTTTAAAATAGTAATGAAGGGATGGTGAAAATGGAGGACCGAGAAAAGAGCGAATTCCAAAAACAACTTTTTGAACTTCGCGCCCGAATATTGCAAATCCTGGAAATCAAAAATTCCTATGCGAAAGAGTATAATCCCCTAAAGGATTCTCGAGACGAAGCAGACCTGGGAAACGCAACGCTTGATATGGAACTTGAACTTTCTTCCAAACGGACTCTCCAGGAAACTCTGGAAATGGTAGAGAAGGCACTTAAAAGACTGGAGACCGGAACCTACGAAATCTGCGAAATTTGCAGGCGAAAAATCCCTCTCAATCGCTTAAAGAGCATCCCGTACACATCCTACTGTGTTGAGTGTCAAACAAAATTAGAGCACACCGGGCAATAAAAAAGGGCGAGCCTGATTTTTTGTCCTGGCTCGCCCTTAAAGAAACGAAGTCAGTCAAGTGTGGACCATTTTTTCCAGATTCTGTAATCTTTCCTCCAGAACGAGAGGAATAACCGAAGGGATCTCCTTGGGGTATTCAATTCCTCGATCGAAAACTTGGTGGCAGAAATCGGTAAGATGGAAATATTCGGTGAGATTACGAATCGCTTCTTCGACGTCAAAGGGCTTGCAAGAGAAAATGTCAACACTCACATAGCCCTGAGCCGGAAAAGTATGAATGCTGATGTGACTCTCGGCAATAATCACAATTCCAGAAATACCACCTTCTTGTGGCGAACCACCCTGGTACTGAAAAACATATGGAGCGGTAACCTTAGTCATCCCCATGTGGACAGGAAAGCTATCCAGAAAATTGCGAATCCGATCCAGGCTACCAATGGCATTCAAATCCTGAGTGTACCCATCAAGAACCAGGTGCATCCCAATTTCAAGCATTTTCTCCATAGTTATCCCTCCCTTCACAAGGATTGAGATCAAAATTAACAGAGCAAAAACGATGGTCACGGTAGGTACCTACCGTGACCATCAAGTATTTAATTCAACCCACCACTTCTCAAATGTAATCAGCGCTCCCCCCTTTCGAACCCGGTACAACCGGACCAAAGATGAGAGACACTCCCCGCAGGGAAAGGGTAATTCCCTTCTTGGGTGTTTCTGGAGGGAAAAACTACGACACTCAGTTATCTCTGAGGTCTTTGATGACCCTCTTCCACCCCCTTACGTATTCGCAGTTATTATATAATTTGTCCCCCCAATGTCAATTACCTGGACAAAATTTTTTGTAGATAGACCAGAGTTTCGTTCACAGTACTTCAAAAAGTTGAAGGAGGTCTTGCAAAGGGTGGGTATCCCCTCGGTATTATCGGTATGGCAAAATCCCAATACCCAGAAAGGAGGAACGCCC
>JABUEZ010000035.1 GCA_013314795.1 Candidatus Profundicultor aquiphilus
TACGTATTCTCTGGGGATTGGCTAATTGACCAGTGATGGTCTGAAAACGCATATTGAAGAGTTCAGTCCGCAAATCTTTTAGCTTCTGATTTAACTCTTCATTTGTCAAATTACGTAACTCGGAAGCCCTCATTATGGTCACCTCTACTCAATACTTCTCTCGACAATTCTCGTTTTGATGGGCAACTTATGAGAAGCCAGACGCAAGGCTTCCATAGCGGTTTCCCTGTCTACACCACCGATTTCAAAAAGGATCTTCCCTGGTCTTACCACCGCTACCCATCCTTCTACTGGACCTTTCCCCTTACCCATTCGGGATTCAGTGGGTTTTTTCGTATAGGGCTTGTCTGGAAAAATCCTTACCCAGATTCTTCCTTTTTTGATGTGCCTTGAAATGGCGACCCTCGCCGCTTCAATCTGAGGATTGGTAACCCAGGCCGGTTCCAGAGCCTGCAGACCAAAGTCGCCAAAATCAACTTCGCACCCTCGATGAGCAACACCCGTCATTCTCCCACGTTGCTGCTTTCTATATTTAACTCTCTTGGGTATCAGCATAGTCTACCAATTCCTCCTCGTATTTCTCTTCTTTTACTTCACCGAGGACTCCCTCTTCCAGAACTTCACCCGGGGAGATCACTTCGCCCTTAAAGATCCAGACCTTGACGCCGATTTTGCCGTAAGTGGTTGTCGCTTCGGCAAATCCATAATCAATATCAGCACGTAAAGTCTGCAAAGGCAAGCGACCTTCACGATACCACTCTTCACGGGCAATTTCTGCACCCGCCAGCCTTCCGGCACAGGCTACTTTGATTCCTTTAGCCCCTGCCTTGAGCGCGCGAACAATTGCCTGTTTCATGGCTCTCCGGTAAGAAACACGACGCTCAATTTGAAGAGCGATATTTTCGGCCACAAGCTGGGCATCGGTTTCAGGAGACTGAACTTCTTCAACCGAGATCTGGACATTCTGATTCCCGATCATGGCCTGCACATCCTGTTTCAATTTTTCGACTTCGCTTCCCTTACGACCGATGACAATCCCCGGACGAGCCGTTCTGATGACCACCTTAACCTGGTTTGCCAGACGCTCTACCTCCACTCTGGAGACCCCAGAGCGATAGAGTCTTTCTTTGATATACTGCCTGACCTTCAAGTCTTCCAGCAGATGATCCTGAAACTTTTTCTCAGCATACCAGCGAGATTGCCAATCTTTAATGATCCCCAAACGTAAGCCGACTGGATTGACTTTCTGCCCCAATTACCTTCCCTCCCCCGCTTCAGAAACAACCACAGTGATATGAGAACTTCTTTTGCGAATAAGATATGCCCTTCCCATGGCCCTGGGCCTTATTCTCTTCATGGTAGGCCCCGGATTTACGAAAGCCTGGGATACCACCAGGTTATCCACATCCAAACCCCGATTGTTTTCAGCATTCGCAATCGCAGACTGTAATACCTTGTAAACCAGCCGAGCAGACTTCTTGGGAATAAATCTGAGGAGGGCAAGGGCCTCCTGAGCTTTTTTACCCCGAATGAGGTCTACGGCCTGTCTTGCTTTGCGAGGTGAAATGCGCAGGTACTTCGCAGTTGCTCTGGCTTCCACCAAGACACACCTCCCTATTTCAAAGCGGTAGAGCGCTCAGTGGGATTCCCGTGCCCCTTGAAAGTCCGAGTCGGAGCAAATTCCCCCAAGCGATGCCCAACCATCTGTTCAGTGATATAAACCGGCACGTGTTTCTTCCCGTTATGAACCGCAATGGTATGTCCAACCATTTCGGGGATAATCACACAGGCTCGGCACCAGGTCTTGATAACTCTTTTTTCACCACGTCTATTCATCTCATCAATTCTTTTTCGCAATTTCGGGTCCACATAGGGACCTTTCTTAGACGATCTACCCAATGCAATGCCTCCTTCCGCTTACTTTCTTCTCTTCACAATCCACTTATCGGTATTCTTGTTTTTCCTGGTCTTGAATCCCTTGGTCAGCATACCCCAAGGACTGACCGGATGTCTTCCACCATGGGATCGCCCTTCACCACCACCGTGAGGATGATCAATGGGGTTCATGGCTACACCCCTCACCGTCGGCCGTATTCCCAACCAACGGCTCCTGCCGGCTTTTCCAATGGTCACGTTCTCGTGATCCACATTCCCAACCTGCCCAACCGTGGCCATGCAGTCAAGGTGAACAAGGCGTACTTCTCCAGATGGCATTCTGACCTGGGCATAGTCACCTTCTTTGGCCATGAGCTGTGCATATCCTCCTGCCGAGCGAACCAGTTGCCCTCCCTTACCTTTCCGAAGTTCAATGTTGTGAATAAAAGTTCCCACCGGTATAGAACGAAGAGGAAGAGCGTTCCCCGGCCGAATATCGGCATCAGGTCCACTCATCACCGTATCCCCCACTGCAAGTCCCAGGGGAGCAATGATGTATCGCTTTTCACCATCAAGGTACTTCAAAAGAGCAATACGAGCCGAACGATTTGGGTCGTACTCGATCCTCTCCACCTTGGCAGGAACACCAATTTTGTCCCTCTTAAAATCGATAATCCGATACTTCCTCTTATTTCCTCCGCCTTTATGACGAACCGCAATTCTTCCCTGGTTGTCCCTTCCTGCCTTGCTTTTGAGAACTTCAAGGAGCGATTTTTCGGGCCCCCCGGGAGTAATTTCCTCAAACGTATACCCACTCATGTGGCGCCGACTTGGAGTAACAGGTTTATACTCTTTAATGGTTGCCATCCCGACTCTCCCCTTTACCACTACGAAATGTCAAAGGCCTTAATCCGCTCACCGGGCTTTACAAAAACAATAGCCTTTTTCCAGCTACTGGTTTTCCCTTCAAAGCGACCCAGCCTTTTCGTCTTTCCCCCTACTCTCACGGTGTGCACTCTAAGAACCGTCACACCAAACATGTTCTGGACAGCCTTTTTGATTTCAGGTTTGGTCGCCTGAAGAGTGACTTTAAAAACGTATTTGTTCTCTTTCTGAAGCCCAACCGTTTTCTCCGTCATGATTGGGTGAATGATAACTTCGTGCTCACCGTTCACCACCATACACCTCCACCAATTTCAGAAAAGCTTCTTTCTCCATAATCACTGTTTTAGACCAGAGGAGGAGATAGGTATTCACTTCATTTACCGGCTTTACCACCACAAGAGGGAGATTGGCAAACGCCCGCACCACTCCTTCTTTCCGGTTAGCAGTAACCAGCAACACTTTCTCTCCTTCAGAGATTCCAAAAGTCTTCAAAAAAGATACTGCTTCCCTGGTCTTGGGTGTCTGAAAATCAAGATTATCGACAATAGCAAGAGCTTGTTGCCCAATCTTCTCACTCAAAGCCAAAAGGAATGATTTCCTTTTCTCCCCCCTGGGAAGCGAGTGATAGAAACAACGTGGCACAGGACCAAAAACGATTCCTCCACCTCTCCAGATCGGTGAACGGATGCTTCCATGACGTGCTCGGCCGGTTCCCTTCTGACGCCAGGGTTTCTTTCCACCGCCACTCACTTCACCCCGAGTTTTGGTTTTGGCAGTTCCCAGGCGTTGATTATCAAGAAAGCTTTTTACCGAAAGATAGAGCAGGTGGACATTTCCTTCCTCCGGCAGAATATTTTCTTTCACGCTGATACTTCCCACCACTTTTCCGCTTCTATCCTTAACCTCAAGCTCCATTTGTGTTCCTCCTACAATGCTTTCTTTCTCACCAGGACCCTGCTTCCCGCTGGTC
Organism: Candidatus Profundicultor aquiphilus; assembly: GCA_013314795.1. GTDB lineage: Bacteria > Atribacterota > Atribacteria > Atribacterales > Caldatribacteriaceae > Profundicultor > Profundicultor aquiphilus. The sequence continues at coordinate 3,731 of JABUEZ010000035.1, forward strand.
CCGGCACCGCTCCTTTAATGAGGAGAAGGTCTCGTTCAGGATTAATTCCCACCACTTCCAGATTTTTCACCGTCACCGTGTCCCGTCCCATTCTTCCCGGAAGACCTTTACCTTTAAACACCCTCTCTGCATCGGTACCACCAATCGAACCTGGCTCTCGATAAAACATCGAACCATGGGTGGCCGGACCACCCCCATACCCGTACCGACGCACTACGCCCTGAAAACCCTTCCCCTTTGAGACTCCAGTCACATCGACCTTATCGCCAACCTGAAATCCATCAACTTTCAGGACCTGTCCTACCTGATATCCGTCAACGCTTTCAAAGCGGAATTCAGCCAAAAAGCGTAGAGGTGGCACCCCTGCCTTCTTCAGATGTCCGAGCCGGGGTTTATTCAACTTCTTCTCTTTAATTTCCCCATAACCCAGTTGCAAAGACTGATATCCCTCTTTTTCCTGAGATCGTTTTTGCACTACGTAACAGGGACCACATTTAATCACCGTTACTGGTATGACCAGGCCATCTTTGCTGAAAATTCGCGTCATGCCAACCTTTTCGCCGATCATCCCGTATCGTACTGTTTTCATCCCTACCTCTCTCCTTCCTTCACTGAGAGCCCACTAAAGCTTAATCTCTATGTCTACACCAGCCGGGAGATCCAAGTGCATCAAAGCATCCACGGTCTTGGGGTTGGGATCAAGGATGTCAATTAATCTCTTATGGGTCCTCATTTCAAACTGGTCTCGAGATTTTTTATCCACATGAGGGGAACGCAAAACCGTATACCGAGAAACTTCCACCGGCAAAGGAACCGGACCCGCCACAGTAGCTCCGGTTCTCTCCACTGCCTGAACAATTCTGACCGCGGACTGGTCTAAAATTCGATGATCATAACCCTTTAACTTAATCCGGATTTTCTGAGCCACCTTTCATGCCTCCTCGCCTTAAACTCACTCAATAATATCCGATACCACTCCGGCTCCCACAGTTCGTCCTCCCTCACGGATAGCAAAGCGCAGACCCTTTTCCATGGCAATGGGGTAGATGAGCTTTACTTCCAGGTTGGCATTGTCTCCAGGCATGACCATTTCCACACCCTGGGGAAGTTTGATCTCTCCGGTGACATCGGTGGTCCGGAAATAGAACTGGGGACGATAGCCGTTGAAGAAGGGGGTGTGTCGACCACCTTCCTCTTTGGTGAGGACGTATACCTCGGCTTTGAAATGGGTATGGGGAGTGATGGTACCTGGGGCTGCCAGAACCTGTCCCCGTTCCACCTCTTTTTTGTCAATACCCCGCAGGAGCACTCCGATGTTGTCACCAGCCTGAGCTTCATCCAGAATTTTGCGGAACATCTCGATGCCGGTGACCACGGTCTTTTTGATCTCATGAGAGAGACCTACGATTTCCACCGAGTCCCCCAGCTTGAGGGTGCCACGCTCCACTCTCCCGGTGACCACCGTTCCTCGACCGGTGATGGAGAAGACGTCTTCGATGGACATGAGGAAGGGTTTATCCAGTTCCCGCATGGGAAGAGGAATATACTCATCCATGGCATCGAGGAGTTTCCAGATGCTCCCACACCACTCACACTCTCTCTTCCCACAGCCACACTGCAGAGCCTTGAGGGCACTGCCGGGGATGATGGGAATCTCATCACCAGGGAATTCGTATTTGCTCAGGAGTTCCCGGACTTCCATCTCCACCAGTTCGATGAGTTCCGGGTCATCCACCATATCCACCTTGTTGAGGTAGACGATGATATAGGGAACTCCCACCTGACGGGAGAGGAGAATATGCTCTCGGGTCTGGGGCATGGGACCATCAGCAGCGGAAACCACCAGCACTGCACCATCCATCTGGGCAGCACCGGTAATCATGTTCTTCACGTAGTCAGCATGCCCGGGGCAGTCGATGTGGGCATAGTGACGTTTCTCGGTTTCATACTCCACATGGGCAATGGCAATGGTGATACCCCGCTCTCTCTCTTCGGGAGCCTTATCGATCTGTTCAAAGGGAGTGTAGTTCGCCAGACCGTGTTTGGAAAGGGTCAGGGTGATGGCGGCGGTGAGTGTGGTTTTACCATGGTCGACGTGTCCAATGGTTCCCACGTTGACGTGCGGTTTTTTCCTCTCAAACTTTTGCTTGGCCATAGGATATCCTCCTCGTTTGAAACGTTATCTCGATAAAAAGAAAAAGTGGAGCCTACGACCGGGATTGAACCGGTGACCCCACCCTTACCAAGGGTGTGCTCTACCACTGAGCTACGCAGGCTCACTCTATGGTGGGGAGGGTAGGATTCGAACCTACGAAGGCGTTCAGCCGACGGATCTACAGTCCGCTCCTTTTGTCCACTTAGGTACCTCCCCACGTCATGGAGCCGGTGATCCGACTCGAACGGACGACCTGCTGATTACAAGTCAGCTGCTCTACCAGCTGAGCTACACCGGCATAACGCCCTTTTTGCTTCGCCCGTTCACGCGTGAATTAATATAACCAAAGGCGCGAACAATGTCAAGGGAAAAGAAGGCAAAACCTGAAAAAATAGGGATTACAAAATCGGAAATCGATTTTATATACCATTACACTCTTTCCAAGCTTGATTTTCCAATATTAACACTTTTCAATTGACACAACCATCTCCCCAATATATAATTAAATTGATTAAACCGATTGCACAAATGCAATCCGGATACCACCGTCCCAAGGGGGGTGATACACAGAATCAAGAAAAAAATCGATTCTTGAGCTTACAAATTCCCTTCAAAGGAGGCAAACAGGATGAAAAGAGCGAATCTATTTTTCGTTGTGGTTGTGGGAGCTTTGGTTTTGTTCACTCTGTCCTTGGCGATGGCTGAAGAGCTTAAACTGGGTCGCTTTGACGGGGTGACAATTAAGGCGTGTCTCATTGGAGGAGGAGACTACGAGAAGATTTATGAGAACTTCTTTCCGAAGTTTGAAGAGTTGACCGGTGCTAAGGTAGAAATCGTTTTTAAAGGAAACGGGTTTGACATTGATAAAAAGATGAAGCTGGATTTTGCGGCTGGAACAGTCGATTACGATGTGTGCTGGAACCACACCAGCTTTTTCAGCCAGTATTTTGATTTTGTAGAACCCCTGGAGAAATACTTTACCGAAGAAGAACTGGCCGATTTCTCGCCCCGAGTCATGCAGTTTGCAAAGAAGGACGGCCATCTCTGGTTTATTCCTCGGCATGCTGATATCAGTGCATTACATTACCGCACTGACCTTTTTAACAACCCCGAGTTGCAACAAAAATTTAAAGAGAAATATGGGTATGACCTGAGGCCGCCTGAAACCTGGGAAGAGTTCAAAGACATTGCCCTTTTTCTGAATAATCCCCCCGAGATATATGGAACACAATTTGCCGGTAAAGAAGAAGCTCTTTCTGGGAGATTCTGGGATATTTTGATGGCTTACGGTGGAAAAATTCTGGACGAGAACTATAAGCCGGCTTTCAATGGTCCGGAAGGTATCAAGGCAGCAACGCTTCTCCGGGATCTCTACCAGGCTGGTGCCATGCCCCCGGGAATGGTTAATTTCCTTTGGGATGACGTCGCCGCAAACTGGGCCAATGGAACCATTGCCATGTATACCGAGTGGTATGGCTGGTACTCATATTTCCAGAATCCGGAAAGCTCCAAAGTGGCTGGAAAATTTGACCTGGCTCGTCAGCCCAAGGGTGATGCCGGTATTCACAGTGGTTGGGCCGGAGCTCATGCATTTTCGGTAACCAAGTTCAGCAAGAACAAAGAGGCAGCGGCAGCACTGGTCAAATACATTACCAGTTACGAACCACAGCTCTTTGAAGGACGTATCGGATATATCCCGGTGCGGAATTCGGTTTTCGAGACTTTGAAAAAAGAAGCTGAAAGTTCCCCTGATCCGCTGGCCAAGAAGAGGCTCGAGCTCATGCAACTTCAGATTAATGAGGATTTTACTCCTCCGCCAATCGTCCCGGAATGGATTCCAATTTCAAATATCCTCTACCCCACTCTGCAGGCCATTATGCTTGGTGATAAAACTGTCGAAGATGGACTGAATGAAGCGGCGAAGAAAGTAGAAGAACTTATGGCAGAAGCAGGGTATTACGACTGAAAGTGAAAAGAACGGGGTGTCTCGAGACACCCCGTTCTTTTCGGGAGGAGGCTAATTTCCATGATTCGCAGTATCAGGGAAGGAAGACAGCGGTTTTTTGACCGGAATATTGCGTTGCTGATGATTCTTCCGGCTATTATTATTGTAACGGTGCTCATTGTTGTTCCCATGGTCTATTCGTTTTATCTCAGTTTGACCAATCTCAATCTGCTTCATCCTTCACGTGCTCGTTTTATAGGTTTCAAAAATTACTTGAAGCTTCTCGAAGACCCCATCTTCTGGCGTTCCCTCATGAACACAGTGATATTCATGGGTGTTGCGGTAAATGTAGAATTCTTCCTGGGATTGATTCTTGCCCAGCTTATCTTTAAGGTTACTCGAGGACAGAGTACCGTAAGAACGGCGATCATGGCTCCCATGATGTTTGCTCCGGTCCTGGTGGGCTTTCAGTTTAAGTGGTTTTTCAATGACCAGGTCGGGCTGGTCAACAACCTCATTTATTTTTTCACCGGTGAGTACCATCTCATCCCTTGGCTCATCAACTATCCTCTTAACCTTTTCGCGCTTCTTGCAGCCGAGATATGGATGAGTACACCCTTTATGGTCATTATCCTCCTTGCAGGGCTGGTGAGTTTACCGGTCGAGCCGTTTGAAGCCGCTGCCGTGGATGGCGCTTCGTCCTGGCAGCAATTTCGCTACATTACCCTTCCCCTTATCGGTCCCTTTACTTATATTGCCATGGTTATCCGCTCGCTTGACCTGGGTAGAGCGTATGACCTCGTCCGCATTATGACTGCTGGTGGCCCGGCAAACCGTTCAGAAATGATCTGGACTTACACGTTTCGTCTGGCCATAACCGATAACAAATTTGGTATGGGAACTGCAATGTCTTTTGTTACGGTGGTGTTATCTTTTGCTTTTGTGATATACCTCTTCCGACAATTGGCCAAAAGCCGACAGGAGGTATACTGAAATGTCACCATCCTACGTAAAAAGAGTTTCTGCAAGGAAAAAACATTGGCAACAGGGACTCTATAACGTCATCGTCTATGTTATCGTTCTTATTTTCTTTCTTCCGGTTATCTGGATTATTTTAACTTCCATGAGACCGGAAGTGGAAGTGAATGCTCGTCCCCCAATCTTTCTCCCTCAGAAGTTGGTTTTCGATTCTTTTATTCACCTGTTTGGAGCAGGACATGCGGAAAAATCGGTGCCGTTTTACAATTACCTTGGCAATTCCCTTTTTGCTTCCCTGCTCAGCACTGCTCTGGCCCTCACCATAGGAACTTTATCTGGATATAGCTTTGCTCGTTTCCGGTTTAAGGGATCAAACTCAACGTTCATTGGGATGATGCTGGCGCGTTCTATTCCTGGAATCGCGGTGAGTTTACCACTCTTTATCCTTTTTGCTCGTCTTGGCCTCCTGGACAAAAAAATGGGGCTTTCTCTGGCCTACACCGCCATGAATATCCCTTTTACCACCTGGTTAATGCAAGGATTTTTTAAAGACATTCCGGCCGATTTGGACGAAGCAGCGCAGATCGACGGATGTTCCCGATGGCAATCTTTCACCAGAATCGATTTACCCCTAGCCCTACCGGGATTAGCAGCAAGCGGCATTTTTGCTTTTCTCACTTCCTGGAATGAGTTCCAGATTGCCAGTGTTCTGACTCGTACCCCTGCTTCCAAAACTTTTCCGGTTGGTCTTTATGATTTCACACAGCAATTCACCGTAGACTGGCGCGGGATGTGCGCTATGTCGGTGGTGATGCTTGTCCCGGCGATTGTCTTTGTTCTCCTCACTCAACGGCAACTGGTGCGTGGGCTTACTTTTGGAGCCTTCAAATAGAAAGGAGATATTACCATGATGAGGGAGACTTTATCTCCCAGGGAAAGAGTGCTCAAAGCCATCAATCATGAGGAACCCGATCGGGTCCCCATCGATATCTCCGCTGTCGATGAGGTGATGGATGCGCTCATCGAGTACTACGGGATTAAAACAGAAGACGAAAAAAGCACAACCTATATGGGTGCCGATGGTCGGGTTTTTGAACGAAAGAAAAACCAGGCACAACTGCTCCTTTTAGAAAAATTGCATGTGGATTTTCGCTGGGCCTGGGCACCGTACATAGGTCCAGAACTGCAAACATATCCAGATGGTTCCCGAGATGGGCTTTTCGGTATTAAGCGTGGTGGATTTTTCTTTGGATATGCTCTGGAACACCCTCTCAAAGATGCGCAAACCGTTCGGGATATTGAGGCCTATCCCTGGAATGAATACGCCAACGTTGATCATTACGATTATGACCAGTTTGCGAGAGAGTGTAGGGACTTTCATGAGGCCGGATATGCAGTCTATGGAGGACCATGGGCACCAATCGCCTTCTGGGCTATGGATCTTATGGGCATGGATACATTGATGGTTGCCATGTACGATAATCCAGAGGTGGTAAACGCCCTGATCGGAAAGATTTCTGATTTCTACTACCGACAGGCCGAAATCATGTTTCAAAAAGGAAAAGGTTTCATTGACATCTTTTTTATGGGCGATGATTATGGTGTTCAGAATGGTCTGATGATGAGTCGTAATCTATGGAAAAAGTTTTTTGCTCCTCATCTTGAAAGGTTGTGGAAGTTGGCCAAGTCCCATGGGTTGAAAGTACAACTACATTCCTGTGGTTCGGTGCGGGAACTAATTCCCGATTTCATTGCCATGGGTCTTGATGTTCTGGATCCCATTCAGGTACGGGCTCGAGGAATGGAACCTGAAGAACTGAAAAGAAATTATGGGTCCTGGCTCGCTTTTCATGGTTCCATGGATACTCAGGAAACCCTCCCTTTTGGAAGCACAAAGGACATCCGAAAAGAAGTTCTGCACCGTCTCAAAACGATGGCCCCAGGAGGGGGGTTTATTCTTTCTCCCAGCCAGCATTTACTCACCGAAATTCCTCTGGAAAATATCGTCACCATGTATGAAACGGCGTATGAATATGGCTTCTACTCCGTCATTCACAAAATGAAGTAAGTAAAAAGGAGGTTTTCATATGGAAAAGGTGGAGCAGAAAACAAAAAGGGTGCTTACCGCCCTTAAAGAGCGAAAAGAGCCCGACCGGGTTCCTTTGACTGATTTCTACTGGGGTGGTTTTCTTGTGAACTGGCTCAAGGCATTGAACCTTCCCCCAGATACGGACATTTATGAGTATTATGATCTGGATATTAAGGTCATCTCTCCCAACATGGATCCCAAGGTGGAGAGCTGCATCATTCTGGAGCAAACCCCAGAATATGTGGTTTTTCGCAGTGGTTTCGGATGTACGCTGAAGAAAGTTTTTGCCTCACCCATGCCCATGTTTCTTGATTTCTCGGTGAAGAGTGCCGAAGAATTTAAACATTTTAGTTTTGATGACCCCAAGGACGAGCGACGGTACTTTGAAAAACGCTGTGACATCATCAACTGTGGTGATGGTTTTGGAGTACTGGAAAGTTACGCCGAAGCCGTGGAGAAAAATAAAGAAAAATTCTGTCTCTTCGGTTCCATCTGTGAACCGTATGAGACCATGTGGCGTATCCGGGGGTCGGAAGGGTTACTCATGGATTTAGCGCTTTATCCCGACAAGGTCAAGGATTTTGCTCTCCGGTGTACCGAGTTTATGCTGGGCATTGCCGAGAGACAGATTGAGCTCACTCACCCTGTGGGTATGGTGGTCTGGGGTGATGTAGCCTACGATAAAGGCATGTTTTTCTCTCCAAAGTTGTGGCGAGAAATCTTTTTCCCCTGTGTCAAGGCAATCTGTGATTTTCTCCATGAAAAAGGTTTGCTTGTGCTCTACCACGGATGTGGCCGGAGTCTGGAGATCTTCCCCGACCTCATTGAAGCTGGTATCGATGTGTACAATCCGCTGGAGGCCAAAGCCGGTATGGATCCGGTGGAGTTGAAAAAACAGTACGGTCAAAAAATCTCCTTCTGGGGAGGAATTGATACCCGACTTCTGGGTTATGGAAGCTGGGAGGAAATCGAAAAGGAGGTCCTGTATAAACTCCAGACTGGTATTGGTGGGGGATATATGCCTTCTTCAGACCATTCGGTAGCAAGTAATGTTAATCCTCTGTATTATGACCGAATGATCAAGCTTCTCAAGGAAAAAGGAAGATATCCGTTGCAGTTGTAAGTCAAGAAAAGGAGGCTCATCGTGACTTCGAAGGAAAGAATGCTTATCGCCCTGGAAAAAGGGAAACCAGTTCGTCTGCCGGTGACCGTTCATCAGTGGCAAAAGTATCATCTCGATACCTATCTCGGTGGGATGACCGATTTAGAGGCCTTCGAGTACTTCGGCATGGATGCCGCCATCCAGTATTTCCAGGACAT
>JABUEZ010000036.1 GCA_013314795.1 Candidatus Profundicultor aquiphilus
CTTCCGATCTAAGCGGAGGAACACCGGGAACATCCCCCACCCCCACAGTTTCACCGACTGCAAGCTGCCCCACAGGATGCTGTCCTTGCAATACACCCACACCAACCTGTGGCACTTGTCCAACTCCAACCTGTGGTACTTGTCCGACTCCGACTCCTACCTGTGCGCCGTGCGCCACACCCACACCGACCTGTGCAGCGTGTCCAACGGCGACACCGTGCACCCAGTGTCAACTATGATGGGATTACTCTAAAGGACCACCGCTTTCCTGGCTGGGTGGATGCCCCGAAGAGGAAGATTCCAAAGGGGTTCCACCTTCCTGGATAGGGGTGGTGCCGGAAATACCGGGCGAACCCGAAGTGACTCCCTGACCGGAGGAAAGAGAAGGCTTCTGACGAGAGGAAGCAATGAATTGCCGTACTTCCATTTCCACCAGGTTGAAATTGTCATACTTATTGAGGGCTTCTTCGAGCACTGTAGCAACCTGTGCCACATCAACGCCATTGCGGCGAGAACGTTCCAAGAGGGCAGCAACTTTGGTAATTTCCTCGCTTTGAAGGTTTCTGGCCACGATCTTTTCGGTGACACTCCCTACTTTTGCCGGATCAACACCGACTTCAAGAAAAGTAGAAATAGAAGCAACAACTTTCGGTAAATCCTGAGGGCTGGTGTTCTTGACCCGCTGTACGATTTCCTGCAAAAGTGGCGCCGGCACAGAAAGTTCGATAGAGAGCGCAAGATCAGTTAAGGTCCTTTCCCTGACTTTGCCTTCGATACTTGCTTCATCCAAAATCTTTTTGGCTTCAAGAAGGGCATCTTTTCGTTTTTCCAGAGTCTGTACCAGAATATAAGGATTAATACGTTTGCCAACCCCTTCCTTGAATTTGGAAAAAAGAAAAGCTACAGGGAGGTTCTGGGCTTCTATTTCCTGGGTAATAGCGGTAACCCGATCCTGCAAATACGCTTTTTCTTCTTCGGTGTAAGAAGACTTAGAGATAACACCTTCTACAGTCGAAGCCCAGGCCGGAATCACAAAGAAACCGAGGAAAAGAAAAACTAAAAAAACACCAATTTTTCGCATGTTTTATTCGCCGTTCAGACCGTCAACGACCAGTACAGAATTGAGGTTACCAAATCCATCCGCAATCTGTCGGGGGGCGCTGGGATCAGGAACCCACTCTTTGCCATCGACCAGAAAACCATATGCGTACTTGCCGGGGCGCAAGCGTATAGTGATTTTCCAGCAATTTTCCTTGACCTTTTCCATATCGAGGTAATTCCAGTCACTGAAATCACCGGCCACCGCCACGGTTTTGGGATTCTGGACGGGAGAATAAAAAACCAGCTCAATTTTCCGGTAACCAAAATACCGAGAGATTTCCAGGCGGGGGAAAATGGGCCAGCTCGTTACGAACATAACCAGGAGAAAAGCACAGGCTAGAGCCGCCACCACACGCTTTTTGAAAAAGGCATACGGCCGACTCTTGCGTTCGACCACTTCCATAACCCGCTCGGCAAAATCTACGCTCACCTCATGTCGAGGGAGACTATGCAGATAACAAATCAATTTTTCCTCTTTACGGTCCATTACACCCACCACTTTTATATACGCACGTACATCTTTTAAGTTTCATTCCAGATATTCTTCCAGCCACTCCTTCAATTTTTTTCTTGCCCGGTGAAGATACGATTTCACCGTTCCCACCGGTAAATCCATAATCTGGGCAATCTCCTCATACGAACAATCTTCCAGGTGTCGCAAAACCACAATTTCTCGTAATTTCACAGGAAGGCGCTCAATGGCCTTTTCAATTTTTCCCCGCAACTCTTCGTTCAAAATGGTCCTGAGGGGATCTGGCGAATGATCCTCTTCGATTAATTCGCCCATTTCGGTATCCCCGTCTTCACTGACGGTAACATTGAGCGACAGATCCACATCCTCTTTTTTACGTTTGCGGAAGTAATCAAGGCACACATTCCTGGCAATGGTGTAAATCCAGGTGGAGAATTCATAAGCACGATTATATTGACGCAGAGCGAAAAAGGCTTTGACAAAGGTCGTCTGCGCCAGGTCTTCGGCTTCTTCTTTTTGCTTGACCATATAGTAAATATAGTTGAAAATTTTATCTTCGTAGCGATGAATGAGTAGCGCGAAGAGTTCCTTTTTCCCGTTCAGGACTTCTCTGACGATTTCTCGATCTTCTTGAGGGTGCATTGATCTGTAAACTTACAGAAAATTCTGTTTCAGCCAGTCGATGCGAAAATAAACGTTTTGAATCAAGGATGACCCATCCGCCCATTTGGCACCCGGGTAATCCCGGACAATACCCAGGTACACTTCATACGCCTCCCGGTATCTTCCCAATTTTTCCAGACACAGACCCTTATGGAAAAGGGCTGCAGGCGCAATGAGGATACCGTTATACCACTTTCCCTGGGGATAGCGAGCCACGCAGGCTTCAAACGCCGACAGGGCTTCCGAAAACCGGGAAGCTTTATAAAACGAAGCACCCGCAAAGTACTGGGCATCATCAGAAAGGTCGGTATTGGGATATTTCTCCACGTACTCCAGGAACCGGCTGGCTGCCCGGTTATAGAACTCCAGTTTATAAAGACAGTGGGCCATGGAATAGAGGGCTTTTTGACCTGCTTCACCACCCTGATTTACCGCGTTTTCGTAAGCAGAAAGCGCCTTCACGTACTCTCCCACAATGTAATAACAGTCTCCCATCTCATAGTACGCATTCCCCAAAAGTTCACTCTGAGGATACTGCGCTACAAAACGCTGGTATTCCACAATAGCCTTCCAGTAATCTTTCAGTCCCTGCCCGAAACTTTTGGCAATCAGGTACTGCGCATCATCGGCAAAGTCGCTCGAAGAGGAAGCAACGGGTTCAAGAGCCGAAACCGCTTCCAAATACCGGTCAAGTTCAAAAAGCGAAGCGCCTTTGATAAACCAGATATCGAACACGTCGTTACTCCCAGGATACAGATTAAGGAATGCACCGGCTTCCTGCAGAGCCCGTTCATAAAACCCGTTTTCATAGAGAAGAAAAACGTATTCCTTCAAAGCACCTTCAGACTGGGGGAGGAGGGTAACCGCTGGAAGAAAAACAGTTTCATTGGGAGATACGGTTACCTGTTTAAAAGTTCCCACATACATATCAGCCGAGAAAAACACAAAGGTCGTCCCTGCCGGAACGTTCTCGAGTCGAAACTTTCCCTCACCGTTGGTTACGGTCTGCACTCCTCCTGCCTCAACCAGTACTCCTGCCAGGGGGCCATTATCTCCCCACACTTCCCCTTCTATCGATCCTTTCTCCACATTCCCCAAACAACCGGTTAAAAACAATAGAACGACCACTATACCCAGCACAAGATACCTTTTCATCAGTGCCCCATCCTTTCCAGGCGTGCTAATTCTCTTTTGGCCGAATCATAGTTTTTGTATTCCGAAGAAGCGTGCTCAACCACAAAACGAAATGCTTCTTTGGCCTCTTCGTTTTTCCCTTGTGCCTTCAGGGCGAGGGCCAAAAAATAGTGAATATCCACATTATCGGGTTGAATCGAAAGAGCCAGGCGCAGGGTTTCCTCAGCTTCATCATTTTTCTCCATTCGGTAATGGACAAAACCCAGATGCAAAAGATACAAAGGATTTTGGGGAGAAAGCTCTACAGCTTTCTCCAGGGCCGTCAGAGCCTCCTGCCATTCATTGATAGAGGGCGCTTCACTGCGCACTTCATAGATATATCCCAACCGCAACCAGCTCCAGTGGTCTTCAGGGTTTTCGTCCAGGTGTTTTCGGAAGGCTTGCACCGCTTTTTCCGAAACTGACAGAGCTTTGCGGTATTCCCCCTTTTCTAAAAGAATCAAACCCATCTCATAATAGGCATCGTGGACCCGTACCCCTTCCTGGACACATTGTTCGAGAAGAGACATCGCCTTGGTATAATCTCCTTCTCTCTTGGCATTGAGAGCCTGTTCTACCAGATCGACCTGACTCTCCAGCGAGAAAGCCGGGTATACACCACATAAAAAAACCAACAGAAAAAACCCCAGCCACTTACCGTATCGCACTTTCTCACTTCCTATCCACTATTAAGTATAACACAAAACCAAAAATGCCAAATATGATATCCGGCATCCAGGCCGCCAGCCAGGGAACCATGATTTCTCCCCGTCCCAGGGAACGGAAGACCGAAAGGAGGATATAATACACAAAGGCAAGGATCACGGTTACGATAACTCCTAGAGTCTTGCTATCTTTCCGCCGCTGCAATCCCAGAGGCATCCCCATCAGGATAAACATCAATGCAGAAAAAGGAAGAGCAAATTTGAGGTGATAGGCCACTTCGAGTTTTTGCGTACTCGATCCGGCCTTTCTGAGGATGGCAATCTGCTGGCGGAGTTCCCGAAAGGACATTTCTTCAGGGCTTCGCTGTTTTTCGAAAAACTCCTTGAGCTCTTCTTTCATGTCGATGGTCATCTGGGTAAAGGCAACTTCCTCCTCCAGGCGCCCTTCTTCGCTGTAACGACTCAGTACCCCATCCTCAAGCAGCCACTGGTCCTCAAGCCAGCGCGCTTTCTGAGCCACAATTACGTCGGGAAACGCGCGAGATTTACCCATTTCATAAATGATAACCCGGCGCATCTCCCAGGTGCGGTTATCAAGCTCGTTCACGTAGAAATAGCGGTCTTCCGAATCGCGGAAAAAGACATTCTGCTGGATTTTGGGCGGAGTCTTTTTGTACACGTATTCTCGCAAAAGAACCTGTGCCCGATGGTTGGTCTCCGGAACTACCAGGTCATTGAGGGCAAAGGACCCCAGCGCCACCAGAAGCGAAAACACAACGTACGGCCAGAGAAACCGCTTCAAGCTTACTCCACTTGCTTCGATGGCCACGAGTTCGCTATCCCGGCTCAACCGCCCTAAATTGAGTTCGGCTGCAAGGAGTGCAGAAATGGGGAAAGTCATTACCATCTGCGCCGGAATATAGAGGAGAAGAATTTCCACAGCAATCAGCAAAGGAACCTGCTCGTTCACAAAAAATTCTGCCAGCTCAAAAAGAACCTGGACAAGCATCACAATGGTCACAGCGCCGACCCACAGAAACATCCCCGAGGCGCTTTCTCTCATCACGTATCGGTCCAAAACCTTAGTCAACAAAAAGGCACCACATCCTTTGGGAAAAATTCTGTACCATGTTTTCTACTCTTTCTATCACTGTCGAGTTTCACGCACACCAGCCACTTCGATTCAGAAAATCCGGGTATATCCAGGGGGACGGTGGTCGGTCAGTTTTTCATGGGCTATGGTGAGTTTGCGCATAATGGGTAACCCATATGGACAGCGTGGCTCGCATTCCCCACACTGGTTACACGCGAGCGCACTCGGCACAAGCGATGCATAAATTTTCTGTGCATAGTCCTGATTCCCAAACCAGAAACGCAGGCGATCCCGGAGTGCGTATTCTGCCGGATCCCGAACAAGGTCATCCTTCATCTGTCGGTCATACTGCCCTTCAAGGAGGAAAACTCTGGGGATATCAATCCCCTGCGGGCAGGGAAGGCACTTCCCACATTGCCGACATACATATTGACCGAGTTCTGGGGCATCGAAAAACCATCTTTCCTTTTCTTCTTCACTCATGGGAATAAGTTGTTCCACCAGCATCATATCCTTCTGTAAGTATTCTTCAGTATTGGCCCCCAGAACCAGACAACTTACCGGAAGGGAAAGAGTGTATCGCAGGGCCGCTTCGGTGTTCCGCCACAGGAATCCATCGGCAAAAACCTTCATAGCCAGAATTCCAGCACCCTTTGACTGCGCCAGAGGGATAACCCGCTCTTCCCAACCCGGAAAGTTAAACCGGTCAAAGTAGTTAAGGGGAATCATCAGGGCGTCAAATGGATAGAGCTCAAGCGCTTTTTCAGCCACTTCCGGGGTCACATGGTTGGAAAAAGCCACATAACGGATTTTCCCGGCTTTTTTCGCCTTTTCTATCCCCTCAAGCGCTCCATCTGATGCGCTCACTTCGTCGAGTACTTCATAGCGGTTGAACTCATGAATAAAAAAGAGGTCAATCCAGTTAGTTTGCAATCTCCTGAGGCTTCCGTCTATCGATTGTAAAACTTCCTTTGCCGTTCTACTTCTTGATTTTGTCGCCACCACGCATTCTCTGCGGCGAGTTTTCAATACTTCACCGATCTTGCGTTCCGAATCTCCATGGCCATAGCTTTCCGCCGTTTCCAGATAATTTCCCCCCAGGTCAAGATAGCGATTCACCAACCGCACTGCATCTTCAAAAAGGAGTTCCACCAGGTGAAACCCACCAAGACCCATAAGAGAGAGCTCCAAATCGGTCTGACCAAGTTTTCTTCTGTTCATTATCTGCGCCTCCCTGGAGCATTATTCCACAACATCTATCACGCTTACAATCAAATTCTTACCGAAGATATTCCATCTACGAGTATTACTACAAGCATGCCACCGTTACTTTCTCTTTGGAATCCCGAATCGAGCAATGATGTCCTGGAGAAGTGCAAGACATTCCGAGGGATTATCGGCTTTTACCCTTTCCCGTAACGTTTCCAGTTCTCGAAAAAAGGTACCATCCACAGCACCCTGAGAAAGAATCCGCAAGATCTTGGGATGCGCAGTTTTTTCTACCTTTTCCTCTTTCTCCCAGAGATCTTCTCGAATCCTTTCGCCTGAACGCACACCGACAAATTGAATCTCGACTTCATCGAGGGTATATCCAGAAAGTTCAATGAAATTCCGGGCAAGATCCAGAACCCTGATCGGTTTCCCCATGTCCAGGACAAATAGATCCCCGGAACGACCCAGCGCACCAGCCTGAAGGACAAGACCCACTGCTTCTTCAATAGTCATGAAAAATCGTTCCATCTCAGGGTGAGTAATGGTAAGGGGCAGACCTTCCTCCAGTTGCTTCCGAAATACCTCCACCACACTCCCCCGACTGCCCAGGACATTCCCAAACCGCACCCCAATAAGCTGGGTGGATGAATGATCCTCATAGTAGCGAAGAAGTATTTCCCCAATTCTCTTAGTTGCTCCCATAATATTCGCGGGATACACCGCTTTATCAGTAGATATAAAGATGAACTTTGCCGTACCATGAGTTCTGGAGGCTTCAATGACATTCACGGTACCAAAAATGTTATTGGTTACCGCTTCATAGGGATTCTCTTCCATCAGTGGTACGTGTTTATGAGCCGCAGCATGAAAAACCACTTCTGGCTTTTCCCGGGCAAAGATCGAAAAAATCCTTTCTCTATCCCGCACATCGGCGATATAACTTCGAAGTGAAAGTTCGGGATACTTCCACTTAAGTTCAAGCTCTATGTTAAAAATACTGTTTTCTCCGCGCCCAAGAAGAAGCAGTTTCCCGGGGCGATATGTGGCCACCTGTCGGCAGATTTCTGAGCCAATCGACCCCCCCGCCCCAGTTACAAGAACCACCCGTCCAGCAAGATATTCTCTGATGGCGATAGAATCAAGGTTCACCACCTCTCGCTCAAGAAGATCTTCCAGCCTTACCCTGCGCAACTTACTTACGCTAACCGTTCCATTGATGAGTTCCCATATACCCGGTAGAGTTCGCAAAGGGACTTTGGCTGAGGACGCCAGGGTTACAATTCTCTTGAAAAGCGATGGTTTTGCCGACGGAATGGCAATCAGAACTTCATGAACATTAAAATCCCGTACCATCCTGGGCAGGTCCTCAATACTTCCCAGTATTCCTGTCCCATGGATAACCTTCCCTCTCTTGTGACGGTCATCATCGAGAAGCCCAACTACTTCATAGCCAAGTTCAGGGTGGGTTTTTATCTCCCGCAGGATTTTCTCGCCCGCATCGCCAGCTCCCACAATGAGCACCCTCTTAGGTCGTGTTGAAATCCTGGCACTTTCTACCCTTTTCTCTTTCTCATGCCACCACCGGAATACCACCCTTACAAAAAAAAGTAAAAGCAGGGTAGTCGTGTAAGAAATGATCACCACTGACCGGGGAAAACTCAAGAAAGGAAAAACAAAGTACAGAAAAGAAAACGCAAGCTTTTCCAGGGTAATAACCAGAACCAGGTCTCTCAGGGCATCAAGACTGAAATACTCCCACAGCGATTGATGAATGCGAAAAAGGAAATAGAAAATAAGAAAAAGAGGGGCTTCCCTGAGAATCACCCAGGGAATCACTCGCGCATAAACCTGCGGTAAATGAAATTCAAACCGGAAAAAGAACGCAAAAACAATGGCCAGCACAAAGGATACGACATCAATCAAAAAATGCCCCGCTGCACTTCTGAAAAATGAGGAAGACATCATATCACCTGAGTTCTTTTTATTGCCGGCTTCACCATGAATGTGCTCACTCCTATTGTTTTTCTTGAAACAGCATTTGTCAAATTCCTGGAATAAGAAGATTTGAACTCGCAAACACTACAACCATTCCTCCTTTATTTCACCACCAAAACAGCTTTACTCAAAACAAAAGCAAACAATTTCCCTAATTTAAGCAAGACGCTCAATCAACTCAACCAGGTTCTGCAACGATGGAATTTGAAAATCCGGATAATAATCTTGCTCCGTAGCAATAACATTTTTGTAAATTCCGTCCCGAAGCACCATGACAGATCTCATTCCGATTCTCCGTGGTCCCTTGAAATCCTTTTCCAGGTTATCCCCCACGTATATCGCTTCCTCGGGACGCAACAAAAATCCTTCCAAGATATCAATAAAAGGTTGTGGGGATGGTTTCGCATACTCTTGCCCTTTTTCCCAAGTGTAGATTATGCGATCGAAATATTTCTCAATTCCCAGGACTTTTATTTTCTGTTTCTGAGTCGGGGGATAACCATCCGTAATCATTCCCAGATAAAGCCGAGACTTCAAAATTGGGATTATCTCCAGAGCATCACGGTACAAACTAATTCTAGGTTTGTGATTTCTATAAAGCGCAACTAACCTTTGGACAAGATCTTCGGCATAGATGTTGAGTTTTACCAGAACTCTATCAAAAACAAATCGCCTGTCATTACGAAACTCTCGAAGGAGCAAAGCAAAAACGCGATTGGAATCGATATGGAATTCCTGTCCTATGACCCTAGAAACCTCTCGAAAACCACTGATAACAAATTGCATTTCTGGATATAAAGTGTCATCTAAATCAAAGATTAAAAGCTTTACCGGCATAAAAAACTCCATTCCTTTTTGTTGTCATTCATGAAAGTAAAGCTTTCTGTTCAAGGTAAATCGCTTCGTCATAGCGAAGCATCAGAAAGCCCTCTTTATAATCAAAGATTGACACCGTTGGTTTTTTCCCTTCCAAAATTTCCAAAATCATTTTTGGAAAATTTGCACCAGCGAAATAAGAGAGAGGATATCCTCCGCCAAAACGAGTGTTAATTTCTGTAAAAAAGAAGCCATCCGATGTTGAAAAACACTGTAAATTGATAACTCCAAAAGGCTTGAGTCTTTCTACCACGTGCAGGGTCATTTCCAAGAGTTGTTCATCTTTGATGGTGATTCCCCTTTCCACCTCTCCAGCCCTCACCTTTAACCTTTTTCTTTCCACGACTGACAAAGGGTTACCATGAAAATCACACAGAACATCTATGGTGATTTCCTCTCCATGCAAAAAGGTTTGAAGGATTGGTTCGGGAATTCGAGAAGCATAGAAAACCACCTCGTCAATATTTTTACATTTATGAACACCCATGCTGGCAGAACCAAAACGAGGCTTAACAATTACCGGAAAATCGTATACACTCGAAAAATCTACGTTTTCACTAAAAGACAGGGTTTTAGGAGTTGGAATACCGTTGTCATGAAAAAACTTTGCCGTTAAAAGTTTATCGTATCCCGTCATAACCACATTATAAGTTGAAATAAGAGGTATGATACATTCCTGCAAAAAAATCTCTCTTGCACTAGCCAAAACAGGTAATTCCGGATCAATAAGGGGAACGATGAGCTTCACGCCCTTCTCTCGGCAAAGATTCAGCAAAGAAGAAACATAACTTTCTTCGGTTACCCGAGGCACCACAAATCCCTTGTCCGCTACATATAGACCGGGGGCAGTGGGGTCGCAATCTGCACCAAAGACAAAACCCTTATCCTTAAGGGCTTCCCGAAAAAAACGTACTAGCGCTACTCTCCTGCCTACCGAGGTTAAGAGTATGTTGATCACCTTCACGTCCTCTCCTACTACATCCCCCTAAATTCAGGCATAGTAGCATGCCCTTCGGCATTGATGCCTTCCCCTTTTAACACCAAAAACAGCGTCCTCCAGAGGATTCGAAAATCAAGCGCCAAGCTCCAGTGGTCCACATACCACACATCCAGTTTGAATTTTTCCTCCCAGGAGATAGCATTTCGCCCATTTACCTGCGCCCATCCGGTAAGGCCGGGTTTTACTTCATGGCGACGGGCCTGTTCTGGGGTGTAGCGGGGAAGGTATTCCATAAGTAAGGGCCGCGGGCCAACAAAACTCATATCCCCCCGCAAAATATTCCATAATTCTGGAAGTTCGTCCAGGGAAGTACGGCGCAGAAACTTTCCCAATTTTGTCAGGCGTTTTTCGTCAGGAAGAGGTTTTCCCTCGTTGTCGTAGAGTTCGAGCATCGTCCGAAATTTATAAAGGAGAAAGGGTTTTCCGTAAAGACCAGGGCGGCGCTGGCGGAAAAACACTGGCCTACCCATGGTGAAATAAATGAGCAATGCCACTATGAGAATGACCGGAGAAAACACAACCATTGCCACCGTGGCCAGAGTAAGATCTAGAAGCCTCTTTCCGAATTTTTGATACCAGATATTGCCCATATCGAACACCACAGTATTATTCTAACACGGAGGAAGTGCAGAAACACGTAGTTTTTTGGTTCCTGGTTTCTGAAGAATGACAAACAGGGATAAAAAGGGTGAGATCCCCTTACCATTCCATTAATTTATTCTCTACTCTGGCAATGATCGCGAAATCCTGGTCATTATGCAAAAGATAGAGGCCGTTTTCAATTGCAGTCTGGGCAATGAGAAGATCGATGGTGCTCCGTATCGTGAACCCCGCTTTCCGGCAACGAAAATAGAGAAAAGCCGCTTTCCGATACGATTTACGACCGTGTTCTAACTCGTAAAATATCTGCGAAGAGAGATATTCTTCCAAGACCCTGAATTCCCTCTCGTTTCGGGCACCCTGTAAAACCTCCTGGTAAATGTAATTATTGATTCCAAAGGGGATGTTTTTCTCAATCAGCTCTTCAAATTTTCTGGTTTTTTCATTTTCGATCCCTCTCAGAAAGGGAATGAGTACTGAAGTATCGACCAGAATCATAAGCTATTCCTCATCCTCTTATAGTCGTATCCTTCGGCAAATTTTATTTTCCCCTTTAATTCCGCAAGATTCTTTCTCTTCCTATTTTGGACAAACTCCCGGAGAGCAATGGCAACAGCTTCTTTTTTGGTTTTGACCTGAGCTAACTTCATCGCTTCCTCTAAGAGTTCATCGTCGATGACAATATTGGTACGCACTGAATACACCTCCTTATACACATTATAATATGCATATAGAAAAAGTCAATTAAAATATAACAAAGAGTTATGACGCTCGCCATCGCCTCTCAGGAAGGAAGGCAAAATTAGAACGCCGTTTTTGAGCCGCCTCGTTTTTTTCAGAACTTTCTTCTCCAATTCCTTGACTTTCCCTTTCCGGATGGGTTAAGATATGGTCACTTTCCATAATTGATAAAGGCGAGGAAGGGAAATAGTAGAAAGAAGGAGAAACGTACAGAGAGCCGGGTGAAGGTGTAAACCGGTCTTTCTCCCTTTTGAATCCGTCCCGGAGCCGAAGCGGTGAAAAGAGAGTAACTGCTTCCGCCAGAAAGCGTTAATCTTAATGAGGATGGGCGAACCCATTGAATAAGGGTGGCACCGCGAGAAAAACTCTCGCCCCTGGGCGAGAGTTTTTTGTTTAAAAGGGTGAGGAGATGGACGAGCAGATACCCTTTCAAGAAGTGGTGTACAAACTGAAAAAAGCCCTGGGAACAAAGAATGACTTAGTTCTGTGGCCAGGAGATAAAAACACCACCTTAGAAAAAGTGACGGTTGGTTGCTTTCCGCCGGGAGAGACACTCCTTGTGCCCA
>JABUEZ010000037.1 GCA_013314795.1 Candidatus Profundicultor aquiphilus
GAAGTCCCAACCTTAAAGGGAAAATCTTCGCCTTTTAAGCTAAAATTCACATAAACCGAGGAAAGAAAATAACTTACCTTCCCCCGATGCAAAAATGGGTGCCCCAGAGCCAGAATGCGTTCTCCATCCCGAAAGGTGAGCGTTCCGATGCTCATGATCTCTGCGTCTCCAGTTAAAAGCTGGATTCCTATGGCACTTCCGGGCTGAAGTGCAGTTGCAGTATCACTTTCTTTTTTTCTCTTCCTCCAAAAATGAAGCTGGGAAGCGTAAAAATCTTGCGGAGTGCAAACTCATCTTTCAGGGTTTTCGCCAACAGTTCACCGGCCCTTCCCTGAAAACCTCGCAGAAAAACAACCGAACTTTCCGAACCATTAAGAGGAACAATGGCCTCTTCTTCCTTCCAGATGGATAACATCGCCTCAATGGGCGTTACCACCCCCACCATATTGTCCTGTGTCTCCCAGTTATAGGCCAGTGCTCCGGCAATTTTTCCCTTAATATAGATGGGGCTTCCACTCATTCCGGCCGAAATCCCACCCAGGTTTTTCACCCGCTGATCGTCAACCCGCACCACAAAGTAACTATCATTCAAGCTTTTACTTCGTACAACATCAATCACTTCTACCTTGAATTCTTCTACCTTGGTTCCATGAAACACAGTTTTTCCTACGGCTTCCATGCCCTTCTGCACGTCCTGAAAGGGGAAATAAGAAAGACGAGCCCATCCCGATGGTACAAAAGCAAGACAAACGAGTATTGCAAGTCCCCAAATCAAAAAACCCTGACGTGTACCAATCAAACGCTATGCATTCCTTTCTTTGGTGAAAAGGAACCCATTTCGCAGTGCCTTCAGGTGGTCAAGCACCTTTCCTGCCCCCAGAGCCACACAGGAAATCGGGTCATCAGCGACATAAACCGGCGTACCCAGTGCCCGGGAGAACATCTCGTCAATACCCCGGAGAAGCGACCCTCCCCCGGTGAGGCAAATCCCTTTCTCTCCAATATCAGCGGCAAGCTCTGGAGGAGTGTGTTCCAGAACGGATCTGGCCGTTTCAATAATGGAAGTAAGCGGTTCAACAAGGCAACGGTAGATCTCCGAAGACGTCACGGTCACTTCCTTGGGTAGACCTGACACCAGATCTCTTCCCTTTACCCGAATGGTCTTTTCCTCCTGGGGAGGAATAGCCCATCCAATCTCGATTTTAATCACTTCGGCGGTTCTTTCTCCAATCATGAGATTCGATTTTTTTCGCAAATGCCGCACGATTGCCTCGTCCATCTTATCCCCGGCCACCCGAACTGATTGACTGACCACCACCCCTCCCAGAGAAAGCACCGCAATGTCAGTGGTGCCACCACCGATATCGATAACCATATTCCCCGAAGGACCAACGATATCCAATCCTGCTCCCAGCGCTGCAGCCATCGGTTCTTCAATCAAATAGGCTTTCCTTGCTCCTGCATGGTAGGCTGCATCAAGAACCGCTCGCTTTTCCACCTCCGTCCCACCAGAGGGAACACAAATCACCACATCTGGTTTAAAGAGGCTTCTCCCGCAGACCCGCTGAATAAAGTAGGATAACATCCGCCGAGTAATTTCGTAATCACTGATCACCCCTTCCCGCAATGGCCGGTGGGCCGTGATGTATTCCGGAGTTTTGCCAATCATCTCCCACGCTTCTCTCCCCACAGCCAGAATTTCGTTCGAATTCTTGGCTATGGCCACAACCGATGGTTCGTTGAGCACAATTCCTCGCCCGTATACATAGATCAGAGTGGTTGCCGTCCCCAAATCGATTCCCAATCGTTTATTCCACATCGGACTTCCTCCTACTCAGTCACTGATTCGTTCTATCGAAGCGCCAAGTGAAGCCAGCTTTTCTTCCAGACGTTCATATCCCCGGTCAACATGTGTGACACCATTCACTTCAGTTATCCCCTCTGCCGCCAGAGCAGCGAGGACCAGCGCAGCTCCAGCCCGCAAATCCGTGGCAGTAACTTCGGTACCGGTGAGCTTCTCCACCCCCACAACCACTGCACTTCTCCCCTCTACCTGCACCTTAGCTCCCATCCGTTCCAGTTCACCCACATGAGCAAAGCGACTTTCAAAAACAGTCTCAGTGATCACACTCACACCATCCGCAAGACACAGTAGCGCCATAAACTGAGCCTGCATATCGGTAGGGAAACCAGGATAGGGCATGGTCTTAATGTTGGTGGCTTTTGGTCGCCCTTCCATGGCCACAAAAATTTTATCTTCTTCCAGCTTCTCAATCCGCACTCCAATTTCTTCCAGTTTGGTCAATATAGACCCTAAAAAGGCATAATCAACACCCTTGACGGTGACTTTTCCTCTGGTAATGGCACTGGCCACACAGAAAGTACCCGCCTCAATTCGGTCGTTCATGATCCGATACTCACAACCTTTCAGATGCTTGCTCCCCCGAACCACAATGGTGTCTGTTCCTGCCCCTTCGATTTCTGCTCCCATAAGCGATAGAAAATGTGCCAGATCCACCACTTCTGGCTCCCGAGCGGCATTGGCGATGACCGTCTCTTCCGGAATCGTAGCAGCAAGCATCATCACATTTTCTGTCGCTCCCACACTGGGAAAATCAAGGTACACCTCTCCCCCATGGAGTTCCCTTGCCCACCCTTCTATATACCCAGAGCGCATGGAAACTTCCACCCCAAGATGTGAAAAACCCTTAAGATGCAGATCTATAGGTCGAGAGCCAATAGCACACCCACCGGGAAGGGGCACCTGCGCACGACCAAATCGAGAAAGAAGTGGCCCAGTCACCAGAAATGAAGCCCGCATTTTGCGGATAAGCTCATAAGGAGGCTCAATCAGCTTCAAAAAACCAGGATAGATCGTATAGCTCCGCCCACCTATCCTTTCCACCTTTACTCCCAGACTCTCAAGCACCATGAGCATGGTACGGACATCCAGAAGATCCGGCACATTATGAATGGTTGACGGAGATTCGCTCAAAAGTGCTGCCGCCAGGATCGGTAATGCAGCATTCTTCGAACCACTGACTTCAATCTCACCCTGCAGAGGTTGAGAACCACGAATCCGAAATTTAGCCATCTACTATCTCCACCGAAGAAAAGATTTGTCAAAGTAATTATAACCAATTTTGTTTCCTCATAACATTACGGATACAAATTTTCTTCGCTTACCCTTCTCCCTTTTCTTCGGTAACGTGAGCGCCTTCTTTCTGAAGAAATTCGAACTCCACTTTCCCACTCTCATTCAACACCAGATATGCAGCAAAACGCTTCCCCTTTCGAGAACGAAAACCGGCAATTTTTCCGGTTTTTCCCCGCAGAAGGAGTTCCTGAACCTGGCGTCGGCTGAGATTCTTTCCAGCAATGTTCTTCCAGACCGAGAATGTGCATCCTTCTTTCCAGCGAGAACAGAAAAAACTCTTTTTACTTTCGTAAACCGGAGCTCCACACAGCGGACATTGACCAACTGGAGAATTCATCCTTTCCCGCACATTTCCCGTCTCCTGAGACCTGACCTTTTCCACAATCTCCACAGTCAGCTTCTTAATTTCCTCCATAAATACTTCCCGTGCAAACGCCCCTTTCTCGATAAGGGTGAGTTTCTTTTCCCACTCTCCAGTGAGCTGCGGTGAAGCCAGTTCCAGGACCGGGATATTTTCTACCAGATTAATGAGTTCCATTCCCTTGGGCGTGGGAAAAAGGGTTTTTTTCTCCCGTTCCACATATCCAACCTCAATCAGGCGTTCGATAATGCTGGCCCGAGTGGCCGGGGTACCAATACCGCTTTCTTTCAAAATCTCACGCAACTCTTCATCCTCAACAAATCGACCCGCTCCTTCCATCGCCGCAAGGAGTGCTGCTTCGGTATAGCGGGGAGGAGCCTTGGTTTCTTTCTCTTCCTTCCAGGCTTTTACCACATCCACTTCAGTCCCTTTTTCTAAACGCGGGAGATAGATTTCCTCCTGTTCATTCTCTTCTTCTCGATACAACTTGCGCCATCCTGCCTCAAGCAACACCTTCGCTTTACTCACAAACCTTTCGCCTTCGACCACGGTTTTAATGGTCCTGTGCATCCACAGGGCGTCAGGGTAAAAAACACTCAGGAACCTACGCACCACGAGATCCATTACCTTTTTCTCGCTTTCGGAGAGGGATTCCCAGTGAATTTCTTCTCCGGTGGGAATGATGGCATGGTGATCGGAAACTTTACTCCGGTCAAAGACCCGGCGGTCAGAAAGTGATCGGCGAAAATCCACGCCGGTCGCAAAATCGCGAAAGCCACATCGTTCCAGCATGGAAAAGGATTTTTCGACCTGAGGCATCAGGTCTTCGGAAAGGTATCGAGAGCTGGTGCGGGGATAGGTGATGAGTTTATAATGCTCATAAAGTCTCTGCGCAATATCAAGCGTCCTCTGCGCCGAGTATCCAAAGAGGCGGTTTGCATCTCGCTGGAGTTCGGTGAGGTCGTAAAGCAGAGGATGAGCTTCGGCTGTTTTCTGTTCACTAAAATCGCTCACCTGGCCTCTTTTACCCAGGACTTTTTCCAGCACCTCCTGAGCTTTTTGCTCCTCAAAAAAACGATCCTCCCCATTGTGCCATTTCCCCACATACTTCCCCTGGGGAGAATCAAATTCCGCAAAAACCTCAAAGTAAGTGGTGGGTCGGAAATCCTGGATTTCTCGTTCCCGGTGGACGAGAATAGCGAGCGTCGGGGTCTGAACTCTCCCCACCGAAAGGAGAATTTTGTAGCGAGTGGTAAAAGCCCTGGTCCCGTTAATTCCCACCAGCCAGTCTCCTTCCGAACGACATTTGGCGGCATGAGCCAAAAGTTCATACTCACTTGCCGTCTTCAGTTCTGCAAAGGCTTTGCGGATAGCTTCTTTGGTCATGGAAGAAAGCCAGAGCCGCCAGACGGGTTTCTCTCCTCCTAAAAACTCGTAAATATAACGGAAAATCAGCTCCCCTTCCCGCCCTGCATCACAGGCGTTGACAACACCATCAACTTCGGGGGAGACAAGAAGTCCTTTGATCACTTCAAGGCGCTTTTCTGCTCCTTCAATGGGCTTCAGAATAAATGTTTCGGGAATAATCGGCAAAAGGCTGAGCCGCCAGGATTTGAACTTTCGGTCATAATCCTCTGGTTCAGCCAGGGTCACAAGATGCCCTAGAGCCCAGGTAATAAAGTATTCTTTACCTTCCAGATACTCCTTACGGTTCTCAAACTTACCCAGTGCTTTGGCAATGTCGCTGGCCACACTGGGTTTTTCGGTAATCACCAGTTTCTTACCCATTCTTTTCTCTCCAATCCAGGGGATGTTTTTCACTATTCTTTGGCCGACGGACGGCGATGAGGACGATACGGTGCTGGAATATATTCCACCGATGGTCTCTGGGTAAACGGTTGGGGGTAGAGATCCATCAGTTCGTAAATTTCATCTGGTAATCCTTCCCGCACCGGAAGACCCAGTTCTCGAGCCATTTCCAGAGTCAGAGGAAAATCATGAGTCCACCTTCCTTCGGAAAGAATGGTGGCCAGTTCCCGAGCCTTTTCTTCCGGCATCTTCTCATATACCAGATTAAAGACCACCTGATATACCTGGCAGATCGCCTTACGGGCAATATCCCCCAGGATCAGCGTTTCATCATCCCGGTTAGGATTCGGCTCCTCAAGAGCCTTCAAAATCGAAGCAGCAGGATACTGCCCATGTGGGGTTCCTATCTGGGGATCCACCGGTCCCAGAACTGCATTGGGATCCATCACGATTTCATCGGCCGCCAGAGCGATGAGTGTCCCCCCAGACATGGCATAATGCGGCACAAACACGGTTACCTTCGCCTTATGCCTTTTCAGAGCACAGGCAATCTGTTCCGCCGCCAGAACCAATCCCCCAGGAGTATGGAGGACAAGATCAATGGGCATATCCTCCGGCGTCAGGTGAATAGCTCGCAAGACCTTTTCGGAATCCTCAATATTGATATAGCGAGCAATCGGTAAACCCAAAAAGCTCACCGACTCCTGGCGGTGAATGAGAACAATGACCCTCGAACGACGTTTCCGCTCAAAGTTACGAATGGCCAAAAACCTTTGCTGTTCAAGGACTTTTCTCTGCAAAACCGGAAAATAAAAACTCAAAAGGAGCAGTAAAAAAATGATATTCCAGAACACCCTTCTCCCCCCTATCTCTTTCGAAAACTGAGCTTTCCCTCCTCAAATATGTCTCCTCCATGTACATCATAGGCTACAAGAAGCGGAAAATCTCGAACCACGATCCGGAGCAATGCCTGAGCTCCTAAATCTTCGTAAGCACAAACTTCCTTTTGAATCACAAAGCTTGCCAGGTACGCCCCTGCCCCACCACAGGCCACAAAGTAGACGGCCTTAAATTTTTCGCACAGTTTCCTGGCCATCTCACTCCTTGGCCCTTTTCCAATAGTGGCTCGAACCCCTCTTGCCAGAAATGCCTCCAGATATCGGTCCATCCGGGAACTCGTGGTCGGACCAATGGAGCCTATCACTTCATGAGGGGGCGTGGGCGTTGGTCCCGCGTAGTAAAGTACACTCCCTGCAAGCTGAGCCGGTATTTCTTCACCTCTCTCCCAGATCTCCAGCATCCGGCGGTGCGTGGCATCCCGAGCTACATAAAGTTCACCACTCAATGAGACCACATCTCCCACCCGAAGCATCATCACTTCTTCAACCGATAGCGGCGTTTTCAGCACAAATTCTCTTTCTTCCAAGGCACTCACCACCACAGGGTTTTCTTTCGAAAAACGTGACAACTACAGGCAATTCCCACTGGAAAACTGGCAATGTGACAGGGATGGGTTTCGATACGCACTTCAAGGCATGTAACCTTCCCTCCCACCCCCTGGGGGCCAATACCCAGTTTATTCAGATCCTGAAGCCATTTTTCTTCCAAAGCCCGATAACGTGGGTCAGGATGGATGCTCCCCAGCGGACGGCTCAAAGCACGATGAGCAAGGAACAGAGCATAGAGCGCACTGCCACCAATGCCAACCCCCACCACAAGGGGTGGACAGGCCCGGGCCGCTTTCTCGTCCAGCGTTTGCAAAACCACCCGCTCTACCTCTTCGACACTGCTTCCCGGTTCCAGGACAGTCAAGGTGGTAATATTATCACAGCCACCACCTTTGACCAGCAATTCTATCTGCAACCTATCACCCTTAACCACATCAAAAAAATAGATTCCAGGGGTATTATCCTGGGTATTCTTTCCAAAAAAGGGGTCAGAAATGATGGATTTCCGAAAATACCCTCGCTCATAAGCTCGGCGGATTCCCTCATCAAGGACCTCCCGAATACTTCCACCCTCAATCCTCACTTCCTCCCCCATGATGATTTCTGCCATAACCATTCCTGTATCCTGGCAGAGCGGAACTTTCTTTTCCTCTGCCACAGCGTAGTTCTCCAAGATTTGCGAGAGCATTTCCCTCCCGCTTTTCCCTTCCTCCTCCTGCCAGGCCCAGAACATCTTTTCTCGCAGCCCCCGGCTACCAAAAACATTCAGTTCCCAGAGAGATTGCTCTACAGCCTGAATGATTTCTGGAGCTTTCACAACCTTCATAACCCTATCGCTCCTCAGCCGGGAGAGGAATATATCCCTTTTCCATTGCGTTTTGAACCATTGACCTCGCTCGTTCGATAATCATCCTCACCTCATCCTCAATCTCTTTCACGCTCAACACCCTTTCAGCAAGCCCCTGTTCCTGAGCTTTCAACGCCACAGCTTTTGCTTCCTCGATATAGACCTCCCACTCTTCCATACTGGGAACAATATATTCCTCACTCAATCCCCTTGATCGTGCATGGTGGTACAGAGCTCGAGCAGCCTCTACACACATCTCGTCGGTAATTGCCCGAGCCCGAACACTCAAAACACCACGGAAAAGACCAGGGAAACCCAGAGAATTATTAATCTGATTGGGAAAATCGGAGCGACCTGTAGCCACCACTCTTGCTCCCGCGGCCTTCGCTTCCCAGGGCCAGATTTCAGGAGTGGGGTTAGCACAGGCAAAAACGATGGCATCGCGATTCATGCGCTGAACCCACTCAGGAAGAATCACTCCTGGACCAGGCGCAGAAAGTGCAATCAACACATCACTCCCCTCGATCGCTTCCTTTTTACCACCCTGAATATTATCCCCATTCGTTAAACAGCAAAGTTCCCATTTCCAGGGATTTTCTTTCTCCAGATCTCTTCTTTCCCGCGAGAGAATTCCTTTGCTATCACAGAGCACAATGTGTTCTCCTTTTACCCCTGCCTTCATCAAAAGATGCGCAATACGAACATTGGAAGCACCGGCTCCAATGAGGGTAACCCTTACATCCTCTTTTTTCTTCCCCACCACATCCAGAGCCCCCAAAAGACCAGCAAGAACCACCAGGGCTGTTCCCTGCTGGTCATCATGCCACACCGGTATCCGCAATTTTTTCTTGAGTTCTTCCAGAATCTCAAAACAGACGGGTTGCGCAATGTCTTCCAGGTTGATTCCTCCAAAGCTCGGCTCAATCATGGTTACAAAATCGATGAGATCGTGAGGTTTCTCCACCTTCACACAAAGAGGCACAGCATCAACGCCCCCCAGATAACGGAACAGGAGCGCCTTTCCCTCCATAACCGGCAATGCCGCTTCTGGACCAATATTCCCCAGACCCAGAACTCGAGAACCATCCGAGACCACGGCGACTGAATTCCACCGATTGGTGTATTGAAACGAAAGTGATTTCTCTTCAAAAATGCGTCGCGAGACCTCTGCCACTCCCGGCGTGTACCAGAGAGCAAAATCATCGTAACTCCTCACCGGACACTTAAGATTGATTTCAATTTTCCCCTGATAAAAAGCATGAAGTTTTAAAGACTCTATAAAAGGTTTGCGAAGATCTTCCTCGCGCTTTCTCTCCATACTCAGAACCTTCTCCTTCCTTTTTTGATTGTTCCATTGTAGCATAAACCCGAAAGTGATGAAGCTTTCTGAACCACCCTGGTAATATCAAGTTAGGCCAAAACGCTAAGGTCGGGCATACTCCACACACACCCTGTTTGCCAAAAAACCTATCATTGACCAAACACTTCCTGCTATAATGATTCATCGGCGATGACCAAAGAAAAACCAACCGTTCTTGTGTTTTACAGTCGAAAAAATAGGTTCAGCTTCAACGCCCTGATTGCTTCACTGTGCGCAGCACGCCTGGAAAGAAAGGTTAACCTGGTCTGGGCAACAAACCAAGAAGAACTCTATCGTTACACTATTTCTTCCCCTCGACCAGCTCTTCTTCTTTTCTCCAGCACCAGCCCCGAAAAGGAAGAAAAAATCAAGGTCCTGCGTACCATAAAAAATCTCCAACCTGAAACCATTCTCTGTGGTGGCGGACCCCACTTGAGTGCTTGCCCGGAAGCGTTCTTTCCCCTTGCCACCATCGCTGTGAGAGGAGAGGGAGAGGTTGCCATTCAGGAAATCGTTTCCCAGCTTGTGGAAGGACGGCTACTCCATACACACCATCAGATCATCTCTACCGGCCCCGTTGACCTCGATTGTTTTCCTCCCTTTCCTCACGAGCTTGGTATTTTTGGCCCCATCGAAATCACCCGAGGCTGTCCCTTTGCCTGCGCTTTCTGTCAAACCTCGTTTCTCTTCGGCCCCACGGTAAGACATCGTAGCCTCTCTAATATTCTCGAGTATGTGAAAATTATGAAAAGAAAAGACCTTCTCGATCTGCGCTTTATTACCCCTAATGCCCTCGCCTATGGTTCTCCCGATGGGAGAACTCCCTGTCCCGAAGCGCTTGCCAGCCTCCTGTGGGGACTGAGAAAAATAATAGGTAAAAAGGGGCGGATCTTCTTGGGGTCTTTTCCTTCGGAAATAAGACCCGAGTTTGTCTCCTGGGAACTCTTGAAACTTCTCAAAGAAACAGTCAATAACGACAACCTGGTCATTGGGGCTCAGTCGGGAAGCGATACGCTCCTCCGGCGTATGCACCGACAGCACAACCAAGACGATGTTCTCAGGGCCACTGAGTTGTCA
The DNA here is from genome assembly GCA_013314795.1 of Candidatus Profundicultor aquiphilus. Taxonomy (GTDB): domain Bacteria; phylum Atribacterota; class Atribacteria; order Atribacterales; family Caldatribacteriaceae; genus Profundicultor; species Profundicultor aquiphilus. Next base: position 10,060 of record JABUEZ010000037.1, read on the forward strand.
CTGAGGGCCGGCTTCAAAGTCAATGTTGATTTCATTTTCGGATGTCCAGAAGAAAATGAGAAAGAAGAAAACGAGAATCTGGCTACCATTCTCACCCTTTCAGAGATGGGAGCGATAATTCATGCCCACACCTTCATGCCTTTACCTGGAACACCCTGGGGAGAAAAAGAAGGCACACCTCTTTCACCACGGACCAAAAAAATCCTGGGGCAACTGGCGCGGAAAGGAAAACTCTTCGGACAGTGGTATACTCAGGAACGCTATGCTCAAATTCTGCGAACAAATTAGTGAGAAGAAAAGCGAAAATAGACAATGTCTCCGTCCTGAATCTCGTACTCTTTGCCTTCCTGGCGGATATGTCCCAGTTGGCGGGCTTTTTCAAAAGAGCCTATTGTGACAAGCTCGGCAAAATTAATAACCTCGGCCTTAATAAAACCTCTTTCCATATCACTGTGAACTTTTCCGGCTGCTTCAGGAGCTTTGCTTCCCCGCAAAAGCTCTCTAGCCCGTAGCTCCTTATCTCCGAAGGTATAAAAGGTGATGAGATTCAAAAGACGGTACGCAGTTTGTGCCACCAGCTTCAATCCTGTATCTTCAACCCCAAATTCCTGCAGAAATGCTTTGCGTTCTTCAGGTGGAAAATCCTGAAGTTCCTCCTCCAATTTCACGAAAACCGGCAAAATCGTGGCGCCCTTTTCAGCCAGAGTCGCTTTGACGCGTTGAAAAAGTGCCTTGGAAGCGTCCTGTTCATCCAGATTGGCCACGTAGAAAAGCGGTTTTAAGGTGATGAACTGAGAGGGCTTAAGGATTTCTTTTTCTTCCTCGCTCAAAGTCATCTCCCGTAAAGGCGAGCCCTGGCGAAGGAAAGAAAGACATTTTGCCAGAACCTCTTCCTCAAGGTGTATTTTCTCATCTTTAACCTTTCGTGCTAATTCTTTGACCTTTTCCCAGCGTCGTTCAGCGATTTCCAAATCAGAAAGGGCCAGCTCAAGATCGATGATTTCCTGATCCCGTAAGGGGTCAACATTCTCCATAACGTGGGGAATTCTCTCATCCCCAAAAAAGCGGATTACTTCCAGCACCACATCGACTCCCCGGATCACACTCAAAAACTGGTTGCCAAGCCCTTCTCCGTGACTTGCTCCCTTCACCAGTCCAGCCACATCAACAAATTCGATGGTCGCCGGAACAACCCGCGGCGGAATAAGAAGCTCGCTCAAAACCGCAAGACGCTCATCGGGAACTTCTACCACTCCGGGGTTGGGTTCAATGGTGCAGAAAGGATAACTGGCAACTTCAGCATGCCCCCTGGTAAGAAGATTAAAAAGGGTGGTTTTCCCCGCATTCGGCAACCCCACAATGCCAACTCGAAGACTCACCTTACACCTCGAGCATGCTTTCTTGAGGCAAAAGAGAAATTCCCCGGCGCTTGATACCCCGAATTTTTCCTTCCAGTTTCCGCCGGGGAACCATGACAAATCGACCACACTGAAGACACCTGATGCCGATATCAACTCCCACGCGGATAACGCGCCATTCTCGACTTCCGCAGGGATGAGCTTTTTTCAGCACCAGAATGTCATCGACCTCTAACCTGATGACACCCAACACCGTTCCTCCTCATTCAAGATACGTATCTTCACAAAAAATCTTTTCCAGGGGTCGCCGCGGGGTAGCCTGAGGAAGTTTCACCGGATACCCCAAAGGCGTTATCGCCACAACCCTCACCTCCGGAGGAATGGCGCAGATCTCTTTAATTCGCTCTTCGTCAAAAGCCCCAATCCAGCAGGTCCCAAGACCCTTTCCCCAGGCTGTGAGCATCAAATGGGTAAGCGCTATAGCCACATCTACAGGCCAGCTTTCCATGTAATTACCAATACAACCACCTCGAGAAATGGCACAGGCCACAATCACCACCGGCGCTTCTCCCACAAATTCCTGCCCGAAACAGGCCTGGGCAATCAACCGCCGCTTTTTC
>JABUEZ010000038.1 GCA_013314795.1 Candidatus Profundicultor aquiphilus
CCCGGGAAAGGGCAATAACTCTGGAGGACTCACCTGGAAACGGTGCACATTGCCAGCGTAGTTTTTTTCGGTCTATCTCTTCTCGCCAATTTTTCTCAACTAGGGCTATCACTTCGGCAACATCCTTCCAGGAAATATACCCCCTTCTCTGTAAAAGAGACAGACTGCGGAAATTATTGAGAGTTTCTTCCAGGCGCACAATCTGTTCCTGGAGCTTATCCATAACTTCTCTTTTTTCAGGTGTAACTTCGTCCTGTAAAATCTGGACATACCCTTTAAGGATAGTCAAAGGTGTTTTTAATTCATGCCCCAGGGCGGTGAGGAAAAACTGGATTTCGGAAAGCCATTGCACGGAATCAATCGAACTATCAAAAACAAACAGCACAGCCTGCTCAACGGGACAGGAGAGTACCCGATACTCCCTTCCACCAAGGTGGAGTGCAATGCCTTCCTCCAAAACGATTTTCCCCACAAAAGGAAATTCATGAATCCATCTGGGCGCAGAAGAAAATGGGATACCCGTGATCCGAAAAAACTCCCCATTGGCTGTAAAAGTCTGCGATGCAGGCCAAAAACACAGGACAGGTTTTTGGATATGATCGAAAATGGTTAGAATCTCCTCAAGTCGATTTCGATGCACATCTTCGATGCCAACGTCTTTTCTATTCCCCTCACCACGCTTCCAATTCAGCAAAGCGAAAAGCTTATGCAGCAGGAGGCTCAAAACGGTACCCCACTCCCCGCACAGTAACAATAAGATTCCCCATTTCACCAAGTTTTTTGCGCAGATTCGTGATATACACATCCACAATACGGTCTGAAACAAAGTTTTCTTCTCCCCACACTCGATTGAGAATCGTTTCCCTGGAAAATACCCGTCGAGGATGCCGCATCAAAAGTTCCAAGATTTTGAACTCCCGGAAAGAAAGGTCAATTGTACCCTGGTTGACCCGTACGGTCAATTCATCTCCATTGAGAACAATATCCCCCACGTGGTAAACGCGCGCACTCTCCAGGGTTTTTTCTGTCAACCGTTCTAACCGTCTTTTCACCACTCGAATGCGGGCTAATAGTTCTCGTAAATCAAACGGTTTGGTGATGTAATCTTCGGCACCGAGTTCCAAACCCACCACCACGTCCACCGGATCGTCCTTGGCCGTCAACATGATGACGGGAATATCCTGAAAACGGGAATCTCGCTTGAGATACTTAAAAAGCTCTATCCCGTCAATACCGGGCAGCATCAGGTCCAGAAGAATAAGGTCTGGCAATTCCATGACCGGTAATCGTTCCAAAAATTCCTCGGCACTGCCAAAAGCATGGATATCAAAACCCTCCTTACGGAGGAAATACGTTACCAGCTGGGCGATTTCTGCTTCATCCTCGATAAGTACAATGCGAAAATTCATCGCCATCACCAATTTTTTTACACTCGCTCACTACTTTGAACTCCACGGCGTTCCTCCCGAATCAGAGAAAATTACTGAGGTAATTATAGTTTCCCTACCCTTTTGCCACTCCGTGGAAAAGTATACCAAAATATGGAACCCCGCGAACCCCTTAACCAGTCCTGAAAATATGGTAATATATTGGTGTTAAGAAGGTGTCCCATCTGGGTTAAAATTTTTTAACATTAACAAAGTAAAGGGGGTATTTCCTTGAAACAGACACTGGGACTTATCGTCGGTAACCGTGGTTTCTTCCCCGATGAGTTAGCCAGAGAGGGGAGAGAAAAGATGATAGCTATTCTGGAAAGGATGGGTTTTGAAGTTGTCGCCCTCACACCCCAGGACACCAAGTTTGGAACAGTAGAAACCTGGGAAGATGCGCAAAAATGTGCCCGCCTATTCGATGAAAACCGCAAAAAGATAACTGGAATCATTGTCACGCTCCCGAATTTTGGTGATGAAAAGGGTGTGGCATATGCCATCCGCCATTCCGGTTTGCAGGTACCGGTCCTCATCCATGCCTTCCCGGACAGAACCTCGGCCCTGGATGTCAAAAACCGTCGAGATAGCTTCTGCGGAAAAATGTCGGTCTGTAATAACCTCAGACAGTTTGGAATTCCTTTCTCCTTAACCAGCTTTCATACCGAGGATCCAGACAGCGAAGATTTTCGGGAGGACATGAAATGGTTCGCTGGGGTGTGCCGGGTCGTCCAGGGATTCAAGAACGTGAAGGTAGGAGCGATTGGTGCTCGTCCCAACGCTTTCAACACCGTCCGTTTCTCAGAAAAGATGCTCGAAGGATATGGGATTTCAGTGGAAGTCGCTGATTTTTCTGAAATCTTAGGAAAGATAGGACGACTCAAGGATAACGATCCCCTTGTTCAGCAAAAGGTCAAAGAGATCAAGGATTACATTGACACTTCCTCGGTTCCAGAAGGAGCTCTGGTCAAAATGGGGAAACTGAAATTGGTGCTTGAGGAATGGGTAAAAGAAACTGGGGTATCGCTTCTGGCGCTCCAGTGCTGGACTTCCATCGAGGAAAACTTTGGAGTCATGCCCTGCACGGTGATGAGTATGTTCAGTGAAAACTTTATCCCTTCGGCCTGTGAAGTCGATGTCACCGGAAGCCTGAGCATGTACGCCCTGCAACTGGCCTCTCAGAAACCATCAGCGCTTGTAGACTGGAACAACAACGTCGATGACGATCCAGATAAAGCCATTCTCTTCCACTGCAGTAATTTTCCAAAGTCGCTTCTGCAGAACGCACGCATGGGATTTGGGGATATCATCTCCTCAACACTACCAAAAGAGAATGCTTATGGCACATGCTACGGCATGATTCCCCAGGGACCACTCACGCTGTGCCGCCTGACCACCGATGACCTGAACGGCGTGACCGGCTATATTGCCGAGGGCGAAATCACTGGAGAAAAACTTGAAACCTTCGGTGGCGTAGGTGTGGCCAAGATTGACGCACTGCAGGATTTACTTGCCTTCATCTGCGAAAGAGGTTTTGAACACCACGTGGCCATTAACTTATCTCTGGTAGGAGATACCCTTGTAGAGGCCTTTGACAAGTACCTTGGTTTTGACATCTACTGGCACGGGGTAGAATAAAAACTGACTAATAAAAGTAAGAGCCTGGGTACTCTCCAGGCTCTTACCCTGTTATAACCAGAATCGCAAGGAAAATGAGACTTCCCACTGTAGCTACATAGAGGGGCACATACTGTTCCAGGAAACGCACCCATATAAGATGCAGACCAAACATGATAGAAATCCCATAAAAGAACCGGTCCCAGAGGTTAGTTTTGAAAGGAAAAATGCGCATTCCTCTTCCCTCCTAATCCTTTACTGCTCCAAAAGTCAAACCGGCAATAATATGCCTCTGGGCAATACCAATGAACACAATGGCCGGAATGAGGCAAACCACCGAAACCGCGGCCATTTCACCCCAGTTGGTTCCAATGACTGTCACAAACTCAGCTAACCCCGTAGTGATGGTTCGAGAACGAACGCTGGTGAGGATGGCAGCAAAAAGGTACTCATTCCAGGCAAAAATCCAGTTGAGGATAGCCGTTACCATGATCCCTGGTTTGGCAAGTGGGATGATGACATGCCAGAGAAGCCCCCACAGAGAACACCCATCAATCAAAGCGGCTTCATCGAGCTCCTTGGGAATTCCATCCATCATCCCCTTCAAAAGCCATATGGCAAAAGGAAGATTAAAAATGCAATAGAGAAGGATCAGCCCGAACTGACTATCCCGCAATCCCAAACGGGTAAACATGAGAAAGAAGGGAACAATAAACACTGCCGGAGGCGCCATACGATTGGTGATGGTCCAGAAAAAGAGATTGTTAGAACCGGGAACCCGAAAGCGAGAAAAGGCATAGGTGGCAAGGACAGCCAGGCACACCACAAGAAGGGTATTCCCGGAAGCAATGAGGAGAGAATTAACAAGATATCTTCCATACACATCCTGAACGAAAGGACGATAGTAGTTTGGAGCATAAAAAGAAGTTTGGATCAGGCGGGGACCCAGGAATACCTCCAACCTGCTGCGAGCTGAAATCACAAACATCCAGTAAATGGGGAACAACGTTGCCACGGCGATAAGGATACACACCAAATAAACCAAGAACATTCTCCAGGTTTTCTTTCCACCACTCATTTAGGTCGCCTCCTGCGAAGAAGAGATGAAGGTCAAAAGCAAGAAACAGATAATAATGGTGAGATAAAGAAGGAAGAGCGACATCGCCGAACTGTACCCATATTCCATTGACTGCAGCACCATTCGCACCAGATGAATACTTACATAGCGCGTGGCCGTTCCCGGGCCACCACTCGTCAACATCCAGACCTCGTCGAAAACCCGGAAGGTATCCATAACCCGGATAAAAAGAGTGGTGAGAATAACCGGCTTAAGAAGGGGTATGGTCACATAGCGGAAAGTTTGCCAGCGGTTGGCTCCATCAACCAGTGCAGCCTCATACGGCTGGTTCGGTAACGAAGTGAGCCCGGCCATAAAGGTCAACACCACAAAGGGCGTCCAGTGCCAGATATCGACCAGTACCGTGGTAAAGAAAGCCTGATTGGCGTTGATACCCATATTATATTCGATGCCGATTTTTCGGAAGAGAAAGGGAAGCGGTCCAAAATCTGGATTGGTAATGAGCACCCAGATACTGCCGATACTGATGGGCGCCATGGCTAAAGGTAGCGTCATGATGGTTCGAAAAATACCCTTTCCCTTGAAATTGAGAGTCAGAAGATTGGCAATCAAAAGCCCCAGAGGAAGCTCAATTCCACAACACAGAGCCACAAAAGTAAGACCTAAACGAAGCGATTTCAAAAAGTCAGGATCAAAAACCAGCTTTCGGAAATTATTAAAACCCGTATAACGGAAAGGGATCTTAGCAAACACATTGTACTTAAACGCACTCAAATAAATAACATAAATAACCGGAATAACCCCAATAAAAATCATTAAAAAGAGTGTGGGGGCAATGAGCCCCCACACCTGCTTTCGGTTCTCCTTCACCGCCTTCTTCCTCCACTAATAGCCCAGGTCTTCCATGAGCTGGTCAACTTCTTTAGCCAGGTTGTCCAGTGCATCCTCTGGAGAAATTTCGCCAGCTACTGCCTTGGAGATCCACTTGAGGTACACTTCGTTGAGCGGACGATGCATGGGCAGAGCCGGAGCACCGGCAAAAAGATAACCCTGATCCTTCAGCATGGTGAAGTATCCACCAGTCTGAGCGTCAAGGTCTTTCACCAGAGGATCTTCAAAGGTGGATTTCCGGACGACTCTTGTCGCCATCTTAGCGAATTCACCCTGCCACTCTTTGCGCATGCACCACTGGATAAATAACCAGGCTGCTTCTTTGTTTTTGGCACTATGCGGAATTCCCAGAGCACCACCATCATAGTAACCAATGTACCCCTTCCCAGCCTTAGCAGCATCCATCACTCCAGGAGCAGTCGGCGGAAGAGCAACGGCAATTTTACCAACCACTGCAGACTTCGAAGCATCGGTGGCTATCCAGCCCAGGTTCTCGAGATAAATAATTCCCTGAGCAATTTTTCCAGCACCAAAAACAGCTCCGGTTTCATCCCAGGTGTAGGTGCGGACTCCCGGAGGAGCATACTGGAGCATATCCACGTACCAGCGGAATGCCTTCTTGGCCTGGTCGCTATTGAGTGTTCCACCTTTGTCAACGCTGGCTCTCATGTTTTCCATGTTAATACCCCAGTTATAAACTCCCCAGGCTGGCCAGATGGTTTCACACATCTCGTACGCCACACAGGGGTGAGTCTTGGCCTGAGCCACATGGCCGTAAAGCTCAATGCCCTTTTCTTTGCCGTATTCGGTGAAGAACTTGGCGATATCGGTGTACTGCTCCCAGGTGGTAGGAACGGCCAAGTCATATCCGTATTTGGCCTTGAAAGCCGCCTTAATTTCGGGATCGTTAAAGAGATCGGTACGGTAAATGTAAGCTTTCAAAAATGCCTCAAAAGGAATGGCATAGATATTGCCTTCTGCGTCCTTGAAATAATTAATAAAGGTGGTGAAATCCTCAACATCGAAGTCAGGATTGGTAATGTTTGCATTGGCGATAAAGGGGTTCAGATTCGTCAACCACTTCTGTGCGAGATACGCGTAGATGATATCCTGCTCCACATAGATGAAATCGTAAATTCCGGCACCAGACTGAAGGTCCTGAATGCTCTTGTTGTACATTTCATCCCAGGAAGTAACTTCAAATTCTACTTTAATACCGGTGAGCTTTTCGAATTCCGGCGCTGCCACCTCTACCATGGCCTTAGAAGGAGGTGTGCTTTCAGAAATACCCTTGATGACCACTCCTTTATACGGTTCAGCCGCCTTCTGCCACCACTCAGGATTATTGACCGCCGCAAAACACCAGGACGACGCCAAAACCAGCATACCAACAAGAAGAATCGCAACTCCCAATTTCTTCATGACTCTAAACCACCTCTCCTTTCAAATATGGTTCCTGTAGAATTAACTTTACACCTATATGTACCGATCCTCTTCTCTCTACCACCTCCTTAAACCATAGTGTATCCACCATCCATGACGAGGACACTCCCCGTCATGTAAGATGAAGCGTTCGAAGCCAAAAACACACAGGGACCTTTAATCTCTTCGGGCCTTCCCAATCGTTTCATGGGGGTGAGTTCTCGCCACAGTTTGGCATATTCTGGATACTGGACCAGTAAATCTTCAACGAGTTTTGTTTGCATATAACCAGGAGCAATGGTATTCACGCGAACATTATATGGCGCCCATTCCATGGCCAAAGATTTGGTCAGCATGATCACAGCGCCTTTGGACGCATTATAGTGGGACTGGGGCTGCGGAACATTGGCTACGATTCCAGACATGGAGGAAATGGTGATGATACTCCCTTTTCTCCGCTTGATCATTTCTCGACCCACTGCCTGACAGCACAGGAACAAGCCAGTGAGGTTGATGGAAATCACCCGGTTCCAATCTTCGAGGGACATCTCCTCACTTTTGACCCACTGTCCGACTCCAGCTGAAGCTACCAGAATATCAATCTTCCCAAACACATCGATGGTCTTTTGCACCATCGCTTCAACCTGGTCTTTCTGTGTTACATCAACCTGCACTGCCAGAGATTGCACGCCTAATTTTTCGATTTCCTGTGCAACGTCTCTTGCTTTTTCCAGGTTCATATCTGCCACTACCACCGAAGCACCTGCTTCGGCCAGCGCCAGGCCCATTTCCTTGCCCAGGCCCTGCGCACCACCAGTAACAATGGCTACTTCTCCGTGAAGATCAAAAAGGTTCTGAACGGCCAAAAAGAATCATCCCCTTCGCTTGAGATCGTTCAAAAATGGTCGGGGCGAGCCGATTTGAACGGCCGACCACTCGCACCCCAAACGAGTGCGCTTGCCAGGCTGCGCCACGCCCCGACAGTGGTAAAAACTTTGCAAGACTCTTTTCATTATACCAAGGTTACCATGCTTCTTCAAGGTAATTTGCTCACCCCAGCTTAAAATTTTTACCGCTCCTCATGGTACGAAGAGAGCGAATACTTCTCCCGTAAAAGCATCTGGTTCCGGTTTTCTTCCTCTTTTTTCCATTCATCTTCTTTAATCTCTACGCCCCATTGTCTGTGAAAACTCTCTACAATCTTCCTTTCGATACTCGCTCGCCTCCGCCCATCGAAACCGAGTTCCGAAAGACTCACAAAATTTCTTTCAAGTTCCTCCAGAACCACGTTCTTTTTTCGAAAGCACGAAGCAAATTGCTCCCGGTCAATAAAAAGGGGCAAAGAAATCTGGAAAAGGCTCCCCTCCCTACCCCGGGCCTGAGCGATCCCGGCAATCTTTTTCCCCCGCACCGTTAACTCGTGGGGAAAAGTCAGCGAAAAGCAGGCTGGCGAAGCAAGGTAAGGAGGAACATTGACCACTTCTCCATCCACCGCTACACCCACTCGCTCCAGGGCATCCCGCAAAACCTGCTTTAATGCTTCATAAGATTGACGAGGAGAAAGCTCATTCCCTGGAAGCACCAGACTCAGTGTCACTTCCTCATCATGCAGAATGGCTCTTCCACCGGTGGGGCGACGTACCAGAGGAATGCAATGGCATTTCAGATAGTCCCGGTCGATTTCTTCTGTTTTTTGAAACCTCCCTACCGAAAGTGTTTTTTCCCGCCACTGAAAAAAGCGGAGCACCAACACCTCGCTTTCGGCAAGACCCTCCCACAGGACCTCGTCCCGGCTCATATTCTCAAAACCAGAAAGGGGTGGATCGAACAGCACCCGCAGGGTCTTTCCTTCAAACACTTTCAATTTCTTTCCGGTACTCCTCAGGTCTCAGCAAAGAAGAGAATTCCCCCAGATCCGAGGGCTTTAATTTGATAATCCACCCCTCCCCGTATGGATCTTTATTAATCAACTCAGGATGATCTTTTAACTGTTCATTCACCGCTACCACTTCTCCGCTCAAAGGAGCGTAGAGATTGGAAACCGTCTTGACCGACTCCACATCTCCGATCCGTTCCCCTTTTTTCACTCTCACCCCTACTCTGGGCATTTCCACGAAAACTACATCTCCCAGTTCACTCTGGGCATGATCCGTAATGCCACAGATCACCACGTCTTTCTCTTGCTTTACCCAGAAATGCTCTGCCGTATAAAGCAGTTCTTCAGGAAGATAAACCATACTGCACCTCCTTTCAGGTGAAGTGGAGTGGCAATCCAAACACAGCTTCAGCGGCCTCCATGACGCTTTCAGAAAGCGTCGGATGAGCATGAATGGCTTGGGCAACCTCCTCGGGCGTGCATTCCATGTTCATGGCCAGTACCGCTTCAGTAATAAGGTCTGAGGCATGAGGACCAATAATGTGTACTCCCAAAATTTCCCCACTTCGCTTTTCACTAATCACCTTGACAAACCCTTCCGTTTCACCTTCAATCAGCGCCTTTCCGTTGGCCCGAAAAGGAAACTTTCCTATGCGTACCTCGTATCCCTTGGTCCCTGCCTCCTCTTCGGTGAATCCCACCGAAGCGATTTCCGGAAAACTGAAAATACAGTTTGGCACGTACCGGTAATCCATCTTCCGTGCCCCACCCAAGATATTTTCCAGCGCCACCTCTGCCTCTTTATATGCCACATGCGCCAGGAGATATCTTCCGTTCACGTCTCCAGGAGCATAAATCCAGGGCAGGGATGTACGGAGCGTTTCGTCGGCAAAAACCGCTTTCCCCTCTAGCTTTATCCCAATATTTTCAAGATTTAAACCCTCAGTGTGAGGCATCCTTCCTGTCGCAACGAGCACATATTCTCCTTCCGCAATTCGTTCTTTTCCCTCGGCATCGGTAAATACAACCTGTAATGCATTTGAACCATTTTGAATCTTCTGGACTCGAGAGCGGAGGTGAACAACCAATCCCCTCTTTTCCACAATCTGGGTAAGAAGTGCCGTCACTTCACCATCCACCGGGGGAAGAATCTTGGGCATCATTTCGATGACTTCAACCTTCACGCCAAAGGCGTTGAAGATGCAAGCCATTTCCATCCCGATGACCCCACCACCAATGACAACCATGCTACTGGGCAACTCCGGAAGTTCCAGTGCCCGCTCACTATCGATGACTCGCTCGAAATCGGCTCCTTCCACTGGTAAGGTAGCCGGCTGAGAGCCACTGGCCAGAATAATGGATTTCGCCCGGATTTCTTCTTCCCGCCTCCCATCACGCGTTACCTGGACAGTGTGCGGATCAAGAAAAGAAGCCCAACCTTCCACAACCTCCACTCGAGCCTTTTTAAGAAGAAACCCCACCCCGGAAGTGAGCTGCCTGACAATGCGGTTCTTGCGAGAAAGCACCGTTGGCCAATCGATTCCGGTGTACTCCGCTTTAACACCAAACTCATGTGCCCGGCGGACAAAATGGGCCACTTCTTGCGATTTAAAAAATGCCTTGGTAGGGATACAACCCCGATTGAGACAGGTCCCTCCCAGGTCTCGTCCTTCCACCAGTATCGTTTTCAATCCCTTTTGTCCTGCTCGTAACGCACTGGCGTATCCTGCCGGCCCACCACCAATGACCAGGACCTCTACTTCTCGCAAACTATTCACCTCCATTGCGGAAAACTATCGGGGGCTTCCAAGAACCGCTCGATGGCCCGTGCTGCCTTCTTTCCTGCCCCCATCGCGGAAATAACTGTGGCTGCTCCGGTTACAATATCACCACCAGCAAAAACGCCCCGCAGGTTTGTGGCTCCGGTTTCCGGATCTGCGACGATGTACCCTTTACGGTTCAGAGCCAAGCCAGGAACGCTTTCCAGAAACAGCGGATTCGGTCCTTGTCCAATCGCCACCACCACGGTATCAATGGGAATGACAAATTCCGAACCCGGAACCGGTACCGGACGGCGACGTCCAGACTCGTCAGGCTCTCCCAGCTCCATCTGGATACATTCAATCCCTGTTACCCAGCCGTTCTCATTTCCGATAAAACGCACCGGATTGGTGAGAATGATGCAGTTTACCCCCTCTTCTTCAGCTCGTTCCACTTCTTCCACCCGGGCCGGCATCTCCTTCTTGGTCCGGCGATACACCAAGCACACCTCTTCTGCTCCCAGACGGAGTGCTGTCCGCGCCGAATCCATAGCCACATTTCCACCGCCGATTACCGCCACCCGTCGACCAATCTTCACGGGTGTATCGAACTTGGGAAAGAGATACGCCTTCATAAGGTTTGAACGGGTTAAAAATTCATTGGCCGAATAAATACCATTCAAATTTTCTCCGGGGACTTCCAGAAAGTATGGAAGACCAGCACCAGTACCAATAAAGAAGGCTTCATACCCCGCATCCCGTAAATCATCCAGAGTATAGGTCTTCCCGATAACCCGGCTTACCTGGATTTCCACCCCTAACGATTGGACGTAATGGACCTCTTGAGCCACAATAGCTTTGGGAAGGCGGAACTCTGGAATACCATAAATCAAAACTCCCCCTGGGGCATGGAGGGCCTCAAAGATAGTAACCCGGTAACCCATTTTGGCCAGATCCCCGGCACAGGTTAACCCTGCCGGACCCGAACCGATCACTGCCACTTTCCGGTTACGAGAGGGAGGAAGAGAAGGCGATTTAATCCCCTTTTCCCGCTCATAATCGGCCAGAAAACGCTCCAAATACCCAATAGCAATCGGTTGACCCTTTTTCCCCAGCACACATTGCACTTCACACTGATCTTCTTGTGGACACACCCGCCCACAGATAGCGGGGAGGTTATTCTTCTCTTTAATTTTCGCAATAGCCTCATCAAATTTCCCCTGAGCAAGAAGTCCTATAAAGCCGGGGATATCAATTTCCACCGGACATCCTTTGACACATTGAGGGTGTTTGCACTGAAGACAACGCTTCGCTTCTTCAACCGCAGCCCACTCCGACAATCCCAGTGGAACTTCATAGAAATCCCGAATTCGCTCCTCAGGTGGCCTCTGAGGCATCTTGGGGCGACCAAAAAAACGATTATTAGATGACACGGGACGCTTCCTCCTTTGCTTTTTCTGCTGTCCACAACGCTAAAGCTCTCTGCTCTTCCTCAAGATAAATGCGTTGACGGGCCAAAAGCTCGTCAAAATTCACCTTATGTCCATCAAAGACCGGTCCATCCACACAGGTAAATTTACATTTGTCCCCCACCGTTACCCGGCAGCATCCACACATCCCGGTTCCATCAACCATGATGGGATTAAGGCTTACCAAAGTCGGCACATTGTGAGGTTTCGTAATGACACTCACCATTTTCATCATGATGACCGGACCCACGGCGATGACAAGATCCACCTTTTCGTTTTTCAAGATCCGTTCCAGAACCTGAGTGACGAAACCCTTTTCGCCGTAAGTTCCATCATCAGTAGTTACAAAAAGTTCATCGCTCACTTCCCGCATTTTGTCTTCCCAGAAAAGCATGGTTTTAGTGCGAGCACCAATAATGGAGGTAATACGATTCCCTTTTTCCTTAAGGGCC